>NZ_FPBI01000009.1:0-283334 GCF_900116595.1 Mesorhizobium sp. YR577
AGGATCTCGCAATCCTCGTCCTTCAGCCTGCGCACGATTGCCGATCCGACCATGCCGCGATGGCCCGCGACGAAGACGCGCTTGTTTTTCAGGGAATAAAGATCGGTCATGGTCAATCCTATCATGTCGGGTATCCGTCGCATCGGAAACCCTATTCCGTCTCTCGCCGGCTTTAAACTTTCTCCCTATCCCATCCCGGGGAAAGTTGAAGCGAAAAACGCGGGCATTCAATAAGTGAGCGGGCGAGCCAAAGCAGGGCTTTGACCCGCGAACCGGCAAAAAAATGTGCCGCCGCAGTTTCCAGGCTCATATAGCTTCGCAAGCGCGACATCAAAAGCCGGTCGAGTCCATTTTCGGCCCATTTGCGGCAGAGGGCGCCAGCTGCCTGTTCTATGCGGTGGGGATTTTGCTGGCGCTTGCGCTCGATGTTCGCGCCGATGACGGGAAGAACCTGCAGGGAAAACCCCTTCAGCGCGAGCGCCAGGAACCAGTCGCAGTCCTCGAACCGCCGCAAGGTTTCGTCCTGTCCCCCGGCCGCTTCAACGGCCCGCTTGCCGTTCATGATGATGCAGGAGCCCGGTGAGAACCAGCAGCCGGCGGCGAAATCCAGCGGGTCATGCGACGGTCTTGGCTGCCTGATGCCGAGCGATTTGCCGTCTTCATCGCAATCGATCCAGCCGCAGCCATAGATGGCTGTGTCGTTCGGGCGCTGCTGCTGGTCTTCCTGCACGAGCGCCCAGCGGCGGCCGAGCGTGTTGGACAGAAGGGCGTCATCGCTGTCGAGAAAGGTTATCCATTCGGTAGTGCTGGCCGCCAAACCCGTGTTGCGCGCGCCCGCCGCACCCTTGTTCCTGTCATGCCGAATGAGGCGCAGCCGCAATTGGCGCGTGAATTCAGGCCGGATGAGCATCGGTGTTTCGGAGGCGTCATCGACCACGATGACCTCGGCCGGCACAACTTCTTGTGCGATCACGCTTTGCAGCGCGCAGTCGAGCGCGTCCTGGCGGTCATGCACCGGGATGATCAATGTCATCGGGATTTCAGGTTTTCCGGTCATGAAATACGGTCGGTTCAGATGCACTTGGCTTTTAGGATAATTCATACCTCTAAAGTGTGTCGGCGCTGTCTGCGAGTGTGAACGGGCCTGTTCTGGCAAAAATGGGAAAAATCGCTAAAACGCAGATCGGCAAATCTGTCGATGAGAATGGAAAGGATATTGCATGGCGGTGATGGTGACGGGCGGAGCCGGTTATATCGGCAGCCACATGGTCTGGAAACTGCTGGACCAGGGCGAAGAGGTCGTCGTCGTCGATCGCCTGAGCACCGGCTTCGATTGGGCCGTGCCCGCAGAGGCCGAACTGGTTGTCGGCGACATTGCCGACCAAGCGCTGATCGAAGCGACGATGAAGCGCAAGAAAGTCGATGCCGTCATCCATTTCGCCGGCTCGATCATCGTGCCGGAATCAGTTTCCGATCCGCTCGGCTATTATCTCAACAACACAGCCAAGTCTCGCGACCTGATCGAGAGCGCCGTGCGCTCGGGCGTCAAGAATTTCATCTTTTCATCCACCGCTGCCGTTTATGGCAGCCCGGAGCGTATTCCGGTTGCCGAGAATGAGGCCGCCGCTCCCGAATCGCCCTACGGCACCTCCAAGCTGATGACGGAACTGATGCTGCGTGATGCCGCCGCCGCACATGACCTCGATTATACGATCCTGCGCTATTTCAACGTGTCCGGCGCCGACCCGAAGATGCGCACGGGCCAGTCGACCAAGGGCGCTACCCATCTGATCAAGGTCGCCTCCGAAGCTGCGACCGGCAAGCGCGACTATATGGAAGTCTACGGCACCGACTATCCGACGCCGGACGGCACCTGCGTGCGCGACTACATCCATGTCAGTGATCTGGCGAACGCGCATTACCTGGCGCTCAAGCGCCTGCGCGACGGCGGCAAAAGCATCATCGCCAATTGCGGTTACGGCCAGGGCTATTCGGTTCACGAGGTCATAGATGCGGTCAAGCGCGTCGTCGGCCATGATTTCGAAGTGCGCACCCGCGAACGCCGCCCGGGCGATGCGGTGGCGATCGTCGCCAATGCCGATCTGGCAAAGTCGGAATTCCAGTGGAAGCCCGAATACGACAACCTAGAAACCATCGTTTCCCACGCCATCCAGTGGGAAGAGATGCTGAAGAAGCGTAATACCTAGATACGGTCGGTCTCCGGCCCGGTCAGCAATGCGATGAAGTGGCTGACGACCGCTTCCTCGCTGAAGCCGCCTGACAGGAAGCGCTGGTAGCCGGCAGCACCTTGTGTGCGCAGCAGTTCAGGATTTTGCAGATAGGCGTCGACGGCGTTGCTGATGTTCTTGGCAAGCGCTTCCGGTTCCGAGGCCGGGACGAGCGTGCCCGAAACGCCGTCCTCGACGATTTCCTTGCAGCCTTCCAGATCGGTAGCCAGACAGGCGATACCGCTTGCTGCCGCTTCGATGAGGATGCGCGGGATGCCTTCGCCGTAGCGCGTCGGCAGGCAGACAAGATCGACCTCGCGCAGCAGGGCGGGCATGTCCGTCACCTCGCCGAGGAAGGAAATGGCGGGCTCCTTGCGCAGTTCTTCAGGGTAATAGCCGTCGGGATCGTGGGGCTCGATCATGCCGGCCACGATGAACTCGATATCCGCGCGATTTGCGTATTGCTTGGCCGCATCGATGAAGGCGTCGAGCCCCTTCGCCTTCAAAAGCCGCGACGCAAACAGCACCTTGATGCCGGGGCGAGCGGCTTTCCCGGCGACCGGATAAAATATCTCCGGGTTGACGCCGGCCCCGTTGATGACGGTGGAATTGTCGTTGCGGATCAGCCCGTCCGAGAGCCAGAGATTGCGGTCGTGTGAGGTCTCGAAGGTGAAATAGACGCCGCGCCGATCCGACAGGAAACGTATCGCGCGCCGCACGATGGAGCGTGCTGCGGAAGCAGTGCTGCTCGACGCCGCGCCCGGCGACATCAGGCGGCCGAGGCCGGGAATGGTGACGAGGATGCGGCGCGGGCCTCTACCCGCCAGCCGCGCCAGAATGGCGGCAAATCCCGAAAAGACAGCCGGCTTGAGCGTTATCAGATGCACGGCGTCGGGGTTTATTGCTGCAATCAGCCGTGCTGAGCGCGCGACGATCGCCAGGTCCCCTAGCGGGCGAAACGAAAACCGTTCGATCGGCATATGGATGAAGGTCCAGCCTTCCGGCTTGCGCAAGGGCTTTTCCTGCCCGCCGGTGACGACGGTCACCTCTGCGCCCGCCTGCGCGAGCTTCTCGACGACGGCGAGCCGGTGGCGCAGGAAATATTCCTGGTCGTTGCAGATGACGACGACTTTCGTCATGCCTTTGCAGTCATTCGTCTGGGTGCCCCCATACCCGTCGCGCTGAGGGGAAACGGCGCAGAATCCAAGTGCTTTCCGTGACATAGCGCGAAGTGTTTCATGGCTCGCTGCACTAGCATGGCCCCCATGGCTGCGCTAGACCGGCAGCGATGTCGCAAACCGGGGCCGGATGTCGATGCCGTCGTCAGAAGAAAAGCCGTCTGTTGTTCCCGTGAATATTGGTGTCACGGGCGCGTCGGGTTTTGTCGGCCGGGCTTTGGTCAGGCAAATCGCTGAGACGAAGAATTCCTGTTCGGCAGCGTATCGTGGATCGATTCCCTCGCGCCTACCGCCGCAAGTCCGGCCGGTCACGGTCGGCGATCTTTCTCGCGAAACCGATTGGTCATCCTTTCTGCAGGGTCTCGACGTCGTCATCCATGCGGCGGCGCGGGTTCATGTTTTGAACGATCTCTCCGGTGATCCACTCACTGAGTACCGGCGCGTCAATGTCGAAGGCACGCTGGCACTGGCCCGGCAGGCTGCTGCGGCAGGCGTCAAGCGCTTCGTGTTCCTCAGCACCATCAAGGTCAATGGCGAGGAAACCGCGCCCGGACAGGCATTTCGGGCATCAGACAGTCCCCAACCTTCCGACCCCTATGCGATCTCCAAACTGGAGGCCGAAACCGGGCTTGTCGAGCTGGGTGCGCGACAGGGAATGGAAATCGTGATCATCCGTCCACCGCTGGTCTATGGCCCGGGCGTGAAGGCGAATTTCCTGAGCATGATGCGATGGGTCGATCGCGGCGTGCCGCTGCCGCTTGGCGCGGTGAACAATCGGCGCACGCTGGTGGCGCTGCCCAATCTCGTCGACCTTGTCCTGCTGTGCACGCAACATCCGGATGCAGCCGGAAAGGTGATCCTCGCCGGAGACGGCGAAGACCTTTCGACCTCCGACCTTCTGCGCCGCCTCTATGCAATCATGGGCCGGTCAAGCCGTCTGATCTCCGTGCCGCCGCGCCTGCTTTCTGCTCTGGCGGGTCTCCTTGGCAAGGGCGAAATAGCCCGCAGGCTGTGCGGCTCGCTGCGCATGGACGTGGAGGAGACGCGACGCCTGCTTGGCTGGACACCGCCGGTGAGCGTTGACGAAGGACTGCGTCAGACAGTCGAATACTATCGGCGGGAACAAAGGCTTTAAGAATCTGCGAACAAAGATGTTCGATCATCTCTCCTGTGCCTTGTCGGTAAACAATCTGGACTTCCAGCGCCGCCAGCATTACGAGGTCAGTCGAGGGTAACCGGGACAAGATGATTTGATATTGTTCGTCGTGCTTTGCGGAGTAGCGGCATGGGCTGCTACGGCTTTCGTGAGGCGTAATGCAGTCCAACTTCGCCTTGTGCAGGCACCGAACGAACGATCCTCGCATGTTCGTCCCACGCCGACCGGCGGTGGCGTCGGCATCGCCCTGACCGCGTCCATCTTCGGCGTTTGGGTGGCATGGCAATCCGGCTCTCCGCTCTGGACCATTCTGCTGCTTTCGCTGGCATTCGCCATGCTTGGCCTGCTCGACGATATTGTCAGCCTGCGATCGGCATTGCGGTTTCCGATCCAGATGCTGCTGATCTGCATTCTGATTGCGACCATGGCACCGCTTCCTGCGATTGAAGTCTTCGGATTGACGATTTCCGGCTGGTCGCTGCTGGCCGCCATAGCTTTCGTCGGCCTGTGGTGGATCAATCTCTTCAATTTCATGGACGGCATCGACGGATTGGCGGGCATGCAGGGAATTGTCATGCTGCTGGCGGCCGCCGTTCTGTGCTCACCACATTTGACCGGCATTCCGGCCGGCCCGGTGTGGTGGTGGATGCTGGCCGTGGCGGCTGCGACCGCAGGCTTTCTGGGCATGAACTTTCCACCGGCCCGCATCTTCATGGGCGATGCCGGCAGCAACTATCTCGCCTTCATGATTTTCGCGCTGGCGCTGCTGTCGATCTCGGCGGGCTGGCTATCCTATCAGACATGGGCGGTGCTGGCGGCAGCTTTTGTCTGCGATGCCACGGTCACGCTTCTGAGGCGTATCCTCAACCGTGAACGCTGGTGGGCCGGCCATCGCCAGCATGCCTATCAGCATCTGGCGCGTCGCCTTGCATCGCACCGCTCGGCAACGCTGATTTACACGGGGGTGAATCTGTTATTTGTGGTGCCGCTGGCCTTCGCGGCAAACAGCCGGCCGCAGGAAGCCTGGCTGCTGGTAGCTGTCGCCTATCTGGGTTTGGGGATTTCGGCATGTTTTGCCGGAGCGGGACGTTCTGAAGATGGTAAGTAGACTCCGCACGACGATCAGTATCTTGCCGCGCCGGGCCAAGCGCGGCATCCTGATTGCATTCGATATCGTCGTGCTTCTGTTCGTTCTGTGGGCGAGCTACTCGCTGAGACTGAACCGCCTGTTCGTGCCGAGCGGCAGCGAGCAGATCATGATCATGCTCGTAGCGCCTGTGCTGGCCGTGCCGATCTTCATACGCATCGGCCTCTATCGTGCGGTGATCAGATACCTGCCCGAACGGGCGATATGGACCGTTCTGCAAGCCATGACGCTGGCAGCACTTGCCTGGGTCTTCGTGATTTTCGTTACCGAAATGGCAGGCAGCGCTGTCGTTCCACGCTCGGTTCCGCTGATTTACTGGATACTCGGGACGTTCGCGATCGGCGGAACCCGGTTTGCGGCCAAGCGGTTGCTTCTGGCTCCGTCGGGCAACAAGGCTCCCCTGAATAGTCAGATACTCATCTATGGCGCCGGCAATGCAGGATCGCAGCTGGCCACAAGCCTGCTCAGCCAGGGTACGATCATCATTGCCGGATTTCTCGATGACAATTCTTCCCTGAGAGGCAGGGATGTAGCCGGCATCCGTGTCTTTTCGCCCAACCAGATCCAGACGCTGATCGACAATAACGGGATCAAGGAAGTGGTCCTGTCCATGCCGTCGATCAGCGTGGCCCGCCGGCAGGCCATTGTCGCCAACCTCAGCCAGTATCCGCTCCGCATCCGCACCCTGCCGCCGATCACCGATCTTGTCGCGGGCAAGTATCTGGTCAACCAGATCCGCGAGATCGATATCGATGAGCTTCTGGGCCGCTCGTCGGTGCCCGCCGACGCCCGCCTGCTCCGTAATATGATCGAGGGGAAAAACATCCTCGTTACCGGTGCGGGCGGATCGATCGGATCGGAACTGTGCCGCCTCATCGTGCGCTGGGCGCCTGCCAAGCTGGTTCTTTACGAAGCAAACGAGTTTGCGCTCTATCGCATCGATCAGGAACTTACCCGAAAGACTTCCTGCCCCATCGTGCCGGTCCTTGCCTCCGTCACCGATGAAGTAAGCATCGGGCGCGCGATCAGGAACAACGATGTCGAGGTCATCTTTCACGCAGCGGCGCACAAGCATGTGCCGCTGGTCGAGGCCAATGCGATCGAAGGCATCAGGAACAATGTCTTCGGCACGATGACGGTGACGCAGGCCGCAGTCGACAACGGCGTGAAGAATTTCGTGCTGATTTCCAGCGACAAGGCCGTGCGCCCGACCAACGTCATGGGCGCGACAAAGCGCTGGGCGGAATTGATCCTGCGGGAGCAGTCATTGGCTTTCCACGAACGAGGCGAGGGCACCCGCTTTTGTGCGGTGCGCTTCGGCAATGTGCTTGGTTCGAACGGCTCGGTCGTGCCGGTTTTCAAGGAGCAGATCGCGGCAGGCGGTCCGGTCACGGTGACCGACACGCGCATGACGCGCTATTTCATGTCGATCTACGAGGCAGCGGAATTGATCGTGCAGGCGGCGGCGCTGTCGGAAGGCGGCGACGTGTTCCTGCTTGAGATGGGAACGCCGGTGCGCATTCAGGAACTGGCGGAGAACATGATCCGGCTGGCCGGATTTTCGGTACGGGACCAGCAGCACCCGGAAGGCGACATCGAGATCATCATTACGGGTGCGCGGCCCGGAGAAAAAATGTTCGAGGAACTCTTCTATGATGAAGCGACGGCCCTGCCGACCCTTCATCCGAAAATCATGCGGGCCAAGCGCTCCAGCATGGAAGATCGCGATGTGCCCGCTGCTTTGGAGAAACTCAAGGCGGCCGTCGACGCCAATGACGAGGCCGCGGCACGCAGCATATTGTTCGATTTCATCAAGCCTTGAGAGACTGCTCGCTAATTCTAGCCTGCCGGCCATCTGACGCAGTTTTCTGCGCTTCCGGTGCTCACGTACTTTATGTACGCTCCCCTCGGGTTCTCGAAAACCACGCCATATGCCTCGACAGGGCGAATTATCAAGCGGTCTCTAAAAGGCCGCGCTGTGAAGAGGCTGGAGCGGGTAGAGGGAATCGAACCCTCGCGTTCAGCTTGGGAAGCTGACAAGCTACCATTACATCATACCCGCATATGGCTTCGATATCACGGTGAAGAGCCAATCGGCAATCGCTAAACGAGGCCTGACAGGCATTCGCCTTGAACGCCACGCAACAAGTGCGTATTTCGGCAGGACGGCAACGCGAAAGCGAATCGCAGGAGAACCACAGTGTCCGGACTTACGCGCTTTCTTGGAGACAGCCCGCTACGGGTTTTTCTCAAGCTCGTCGTGGTTTCGTTCCTGGTCGGCATCGTCATGAGCTTCTTCGGCTGGTCGCCTTATGACGTGTTCTACCAGATACGCGATTCGATCCTGCAGCTGTGGAACATGGGCTTCCGGGCGATCGACCGCTTCGTCGGTTACTTCATCCTGGGCGCAGCGATCGTCATTCCGGCCTTCCTCCTGCTGCGGCTTTTCAGCTACCGCAAGTGATGTCCGGCAAAGCCTGAGGCTACTTCGAAGAGTATGGCGTGGCGGGCAGCAAGTGCCGGCACATCCTTGGAATAACCGCCGCCGATAACCCCGCAGACCGGAATCCCGCGCTCACGGAAATGGCCGATCACCGTCAGGTCGCGCTGGCGTAGGCCGTTATCGGTCAGCGCAAGCCGCCCAAGGCGGTCATCGGCGTGCGGGTCGACACCGGCATTGTAGAAGACGAGATCCCAATCCGCCTTTTCCGACAGCGCCGGCAGCACCTCCCGAAGCGTTTCGAGATAGGCGTCGTCACCCGTGCCGTCCGGCAGCGCGACATCGAGATCGGAGGCGATCTTCTGGTTGGGATAGTTGCGCTCGCCATGCATCGAAAAGGTGAAGACGCGCGGCTCCGGCTGCAAAATGTCGGCCGTGCCATCGCCCTGGTGCACGTCGAGATCGACGACGAGGATGTTGGCCGCCAGCCCTTCCGAAAGCAGCACCAGGGACGCGACCGCCACGTCGTTGAAGGTGCAGAAGCCGGCGCCCTGGGCGCGGCGGGCGTGATGGCTGCCGCCGGCGGTGTTGCAGGCGATGCCGTGCTCCAGCGCCAGCCGCGCCGCCAGAACCGTACCGCCAGCGGCAAGCTGGGCGCGGCGCGACACGCGCTCGCCGATGGGAAAGCCGATGTCGCGCTCAATTTGCGCGGGCACGGCACAGGCGATCACCTGATCCACATAGACGCCGTCATGCGCCAGCTTCAGCCACTCCGCAGGTGCGGGTTCGGTGAGGTGCAGATTGCCGTTTGATGCAAGGCCCCGCCCGACCAGTTCTTCCATGAGCAGGCGGTATTTGCCCATCGGGAAGCGGTGGGTCGAGGGGAACCCGGCGTCGTAGTCGGGATGATGAACGATCTGGAGCGGCATCGTCGTTTCTTGCAATGCGATCCAGCAGAAAGGAAGCGGCAATATCGCTCCTGCATCAAAAGTCTCCTGACATCAGCCGCTTGCGCCGGTGGTGCGGAATGTTTCAGATCGCGTTCAGCGCCAGCATCAGGCCAGCAGCGAAAGACCCGGAATGGATCAGGTATCATTGGCGACCAGCCCGAGGGCTTTCGACGTCAACAACCGCCTCGTGCTGACGATCGCCATTCCGATGATGCTCGCCTATCTGACCACGCCGCTGCTGGGCCTCGTCGATACGGCGGTCGTCGGACAGTTCGGCGATGCCGCCCTGCTCGGCGGACTTGCTGCCGGCGCGATCATTTTCGACGTCGTCTTCACCACCTTCAATTTCCTGCGCTCGGGCACGACCGGCCTGGTTGCGCAAGCGTTCGGACGCGATGATTCGCTGGAACAACGGGCGGTCTTCTGGCGGGCGGCGGCCATCGCCGTGATTGCTGGCGTCGCGCTGATCCTGCTTGCGCCGCTTATCGCTTCCGCCGGCGAATGGTTCATGGGGGCGGAGCCGCGCGTCACGCAAGCGATGGACACATACATACGCATACGCCTGCTGTCGGCCCCGGCTTCGCTGCTGAACTACGCCATCCTTGGCTACTTCCTCGGGCGCGGTGAGGCGAGCCGTGGCCTGATGCTGCAGCTTCTGCTCAACGGCGTGAATATCGTGCTTTCGATCTGGTTTGGCCTTCATCTCGGCTGGGGCGTCGAAGGCGTTGCCTGGGGCACGGTCTGTGGCGAGGTCGTCGCAACGCTGGTCGGCCTGGCGGTCATTCTCCGCCGCTTCCATCCGATGCCGGACATGCCGTGGCGGCGCACCTTCAGCCGCGCCGCCATGCGGCGCATGCTGGCGCTCAACGGCGACATCATGATCCGCTCTTTCGTGCTGATGGGCGCCTTCACGCTGTTCACGCGGCAGGGCGCGCAACTCGGCACGCTGACACTCGCCGCCAATGCAGTGCTCATGCACTTCTTCCTGGTGGCGGGCTATTTTCTCGACGGCTTTGCCACCGCAGCCGAGCAACTGGCGGGCAGGGCGGTCGGGGCGCGCTACCTGCCGGCGTTCCAGCGGGCAGTCAGGCTGACGCTGATATGGGGTTTCGCCATGGCGGGCGCCGTCACCATCATCGTACTTCTGTTCGGAGACCAGCTGGTTGCCATCATCACCACGGCGGCAGACGTGCGCGCAGAGGCTTCGGCCTATTTGCCCTGGGCCGCACTGACGGCGGTGAGCGGCGTTCTGGCATTCCAGATGGACGGTGTCTTCATCGGAGCGACCTGGTCGCGCGACATGCGCAACATGATGCTCTTATCGTTTGCGGCCTTCGTCGCAGCACTTCTGCTGCTCGGCGCCTATTTCGGCAATCACGGCCTTTGGGCGGCGCTCCACGTCTTTCTCATCACGCGCGGATTGAGCCTGCTGGCGGCAATGCCGCGATCTGTGCGCGCAACCTTCGTCTGACGTATGGCGCGCAAAACTGTGCAGCGGTTTTGCGATGACGACATGCGCAAAACTATTGCCTGATCAATCGAGCGGACGGTCGGCCCACTGCGCCAGCCGCGTATCACGCAGATCGCGGAAGCTGGCGATGCCTTCGGATGCGGCGAACTGCGCCATGCCCCTGACAATCTTTCCGGGCAGCGACGGTCCCGCATAGATCATGCTGGTATAAAGCTGCACGAGATCAGCACCCGCGCGGATTTTCTCAAGCGCGGTCTCCGTCGAATCGACACCACCGACGCCGATGATGGCCACCTGCGGTCCGAGCAGCCTGCGCATCTTGGCGAGCACGATCGTCGAGCGTTCGAACAGCGGCTTTCCCGAAAGGCCGCCGGTCTCGCCGGTATGGGCGCTGCTTGCGAGGCGAGGGCGGGTGATCGTCGTGTTGGAAATGATGACGCCTTCGACCGCCTTTTCCGTCACCTCGGCGGCGATGTCTTCCAGGTCGGCCTCGTGCAGGTCCGGCGCGATCTTCAGGAACAGCGGCGTTTTCCGTGGCTGGTTCTGGGTGACCGCATCGCGCGCCGCCACGACGCGGCTGAGCAATTCGGCAAGGCTTTCGCGCGCCTGCATGTTGCGCAGGCCGGGCGTGTTGGGCGAGGAGATGTTGACGGTGAGATAGGAGGCGTAGCGCGCAAAGCGCTTCACCCCGAGCTCGTAGTCGGCGATGCGATCGGCGCTGTCCTTGTTGGCGCCGATATTGACGCCGACGACGCCCGGCCGCCCGGCGCGCGCCACAAGCCGCTTTTCGCAAGCTTCATGGCCCTCATTGTTGAAGCCGAGCCGGTTGATGACGGCGTCGTCGCGGGTGAGGCGAAAAATGCGCGGTTTGGGATTGCCGGACTGCGCAAGCGGCGTGACCGTTCCAACCTCGGCGAAACCGAAGCCGAGGCCGAGAAGCGCATCCGGCACCTCGGCGTTCTTGTCATAGCCGGCGGCCATGCCGAGCGGATTGGGAAAATCGATGCCGCAAAGGCTTACATGGAGACGCTTGTCGGAGACAGGCCGGCCCTGAACCGGAAAACCGCATCTCAGCGCCTTGATGGAAAGGCCGTGCGCGGCTTCCGGGTCCAGCGTGAAGAGCAGATTGCGGCCAAGCGTATCGAAAAGGCTCATGCGGACCCCAGCGGCGGGAATTGATGGGCGCCGTCGGCGCCGAGCGGCAGCGGTTTCACCCACAGCACGCTTGAAAGATCGAGCGGCGCGTAGAGATGCGGAAACAATGCGCCGCCGCGCGACACTTCATATTTCAGCGCCGGGCCGAGCTTCGCGTCGTCGATGGCAATGAGCAGCAGGTCGGTTTGCCCGGCAAAATGCTTGGCTGCCGTCTCCACGGCCTGATCGGCGGTCGAGAAATGGATGAAGCCGTCGGCAAGGTCGATCGGCGCGCCGGTGAAGACGCCTGTTTTTTCGGCCTCGCGCCACAGCGCTTCAGGACATATCTTGTAAATGGTTTGTTGCATGCGCGCCCTATAGTCCGAAAGCGCGGAACGGGAAAGACGGGCAAACCGTTTACTCCCCATTTCCGGCGCAAACGAAGTGCAGCCTGTCGGGTCTGCTTAAGATTGGAGGAAGTCATGCGGTTCATCACCACCATCATTGCCCCGGCGGCTGTTGCGATGCTGGCAGTCTCCGCTGCGCAGGCCGCCGACACCGAACGTTACCGGTTGGAGAAATCAGAAAGCGGCTATGTCCGCATGGACACGCAGACCGGCGAGATGTCGATCTGCGAGGAACGCGCGGGACAACTGGTCTGCAAGCTCGCCGCCGATGAGCGCAAGGCCTATCAGGATCAGGCCGATCGCCTGCAATCGGAGCTGAAGGCGCTGGATGAGCGGGTCGCCGCGCTTGAAAAATCGCCGCTGATAAACCCGAAATCCGTGCTGCCCACGGACGAGGAATTCGAAAAGACGATGGGCTACATGGAACGCTTCATGCGCCGCTTCATGGGCATCGCCAAGGATCTGGATCAGGACAACAAGACGCCCGGCGTTCAGCCTTCCGATCCGAACAAGACCTGACCCTGCTTGCCGATTTCATGCGCGTATTGCGAGGATGCGGGCTCTCGAGCTTCAAAAACGGGCGCTTGCCGCTTGAAATGCCTGTATATCCCCGCATAATTGGGTTGCTTGATCTCGTGCCATACAACAACAATAAGCGAGATTTCGGGAGGGACATTTGCCGTCAGGCTACAAGTTCGTCATCGCGGACGATCATCCGCTGTTTCGCGGCGCGCTGAAACAGGCGCTTTCCGGCGTTGCCGACGTCGCCACCATCCTCGAGGCCGGCGATTTCGAGGCGACCAAGGCCATCGTCGCCGCCAATGAGGATATCGACCTGCTGCTGCTCGACCTTTCGATGCCGGGGGCCAGCGGCCTTTCCGGGCTGATCTCGCTGCGCGGCATTCACGCCGCCGTGCCGATGGTCGTGGTCTCGGCACATGACGATCCCGAAACGATCCGGCGCGCGCTGGAACTCGGCGCTTCGGGCTTCATCTCGAAATCGGCGAGCATGGACGATATCCGCAAGGCGGTTCAGACCGTGCTGTCGGGCGATATCAGCGCACCGGTCGGGATCGATCTCGGCGTCGAGCGCGACCCAGAGATTTCCGACCTCATCAAGCGCCTGCAATCGCTGACGCCGCAGCAGACGCGGGTGCTCGGCATGCTGGCCGAGGGGCTTCTGAACAAGCAGATCGCATATGAACTGTCGGTGTCCGAAGCGACCATCAAGGCGCATGTCTCGGCCGTATTGCAAAAGCTCGGCGTCGACAGCCGCACGCAGGCGGTCATCCTGCTCTCAAAGATCGGCAGCGACCCGCTTTCGGCAAACTAAGCGCATAAGCTACTCAGCCGCCGGCGCCATGCGACGCAGCCGCGTCATCATCGAGCGCAGCACCGCAGGCTTCACCGGCTTGTTGATGACGGGCACGTCCATCAGATCGGCGGCGGTGCGGACCTCGTTCGAGCGGTCGGCAGTCAGCAGCACTGCCGGTGTGCCGTTGCCGTAGACCGTGCGCAGCCTGGCGATGACGTCGAGGCCGGTTTCGCCGTCGAGGTGATAGTCGGCAAGGATGATGTCCGGTTGCCGTGCCGGGCGATTCTTCGCGAAAGCTGCGGAGCCCGAATAGGCGCTGACCTCGCAACCCCATCCTTCGAGCAACAGGCGCATGCCTTCGAGAATGCGGGCGTCATTGTCGACGCACAGCACCGAAAGCCCGTTCAGGGCGGCGTTGGCGGCAGGCTGCGGCCTGGCCACGCTTTCGGTCACGGTCTCCTGTGCGTCCGTTACCGGCAGGATGACGGAAAAGCGCGTGCCCTTGCCGCGGCCGGAATCGATCTGGATTTCCAGCCGCAGAACCCGCGCGATGCGGTCGACGATCGACAGGCCGAGGCCCAGCCCCTGCGCTTCGCGCGCGCCTTCGTCGAGGCGGGTGAATTCGCGGAACACGGTGTTCAGCTTGTCGACCGGAATGCCGATGCCGGTGTCGAACACCTGGATTTCGGCCAGTTCGCCACGCCGCCGGACGCCAACGAGGACGCGGCCGCTGCGGGTATATTTGATCGCATTGGAGACGAGGTTCTGGACGAGGCGGCGCAGCAGGTTGCGGTCGGTCTCGACCGTCAGCGAAGACGGCACGATGACGAGCTCGAGCTTCTTTTCCGCCGCCATGGGCTGGAAGTCGGTGCCGATCTGGCGCAGCAGGCCGTCAAGGCGGAAGACGGTTTCGGCGGGTTTCATCGCGCCCGCGTCGAGCCGCGATATGTCGAGCACCGCGCCGAGGATCGTTTCGACGGACTCCAGCGAGGATTCGATATTCGTCGCCGCATCTCCGACGGCACCCTTGCCTGCACGCTCCAGCAGTGACGAGCAGTAGAGCCGTGCGGCGTTGAGCGGTTGCAGGATGTCGTGACCCGCAGCCGCCAGGAAGCGCGTCTTGCCGAGATTGGCCTCCTCGGCCAGCATCTGCGCCTGGGCGAGCTCTTCGTTGACCAGCGTCAGTTCGGCGGTGCGGCTCTTCACGCGCTGTTCCAGCGATTCATTGGCGCGCTTGAGCGCCAGATCGGCAGCGACCCGGGCCGAAATATCGGCATAGGTCGCGACGATGCCGCCGTCCGGCATCGGGTTGGAGCGCAGTTCGATGATCCGCCCGCTGGTCTTCAGTTCGATCTGCCAGGCGCTGTCGAAGTCCGTCAGCCGGTTGAGCGTCGAAAGCCGCGCCTCGTGAGGGATGTCGCCGCGTGCCGCCAGAAAGCGCAGGATCTGGTCGAGCGAGACGCCGACCTGGCCCATGTCGTCGGGCAGGTTGAACAGGGCGCGATACTGCCTGTTCCAGCAGGTCAGACGGAAATCCTTGTCGAAGACGGTGATGCCCTGTTCCATCTGGTCGAGCGCGATCTGGAGCAGGTCGCGATTGTGCTGCAGGGCTTCGGTCGCGTCGTCCAGCAGGCGGAAGGCGTCCTTGGAGGCGCTGTCGTTGCGCTTGAACAGCAGCGACAGGATCAGCCGCGCCGAAGACGAGCCGACGGCGCTGGCCAGAAGCTGCTCGGAAAAGCGCACCACCTCCATGCTGGCCTGCTCGTTGCCGTTGAGCTTGATCCCGTCGATCTGCTCGAAGGTCTGGAACGACCGCTCGGTGCGCTCGACGCCGAGATAGCGCGAGATCGTGTCCTTGAGGTCGTTGACGGTGATGGCGGTGCGGAAACGGCGCAGGCTCGGCATGGGGCTCGTGTCGCGCGGCACGAAGATCGCCGCCTGTATCCGCTCCAGCGGCACCGAGGCGCGCGAGAGCGAACCGAGGATAAAGCAGAGCGTGTTGATTGCGAGGCTCCACATCACGCCATGGTTCAGCGGCTCGGCAACGGTGCCAAACAGCGCCTGCGGCCGCAGCGCCTCGATGCCGAACAGGCCGTCGGTCAGGATTTGCGTATCTGGTGCGGCAAGTGACGGAAACAGCAGCGTATAGGCCCATACGAGGATGCCGGCGGACATGCCGAGGGCAGCACCCCGGCCATTGGCGCCGCGCCAGATTAGTCCGCCGAAGAAGGACGGCGCGAACTGGGCGATTGCCGCAAACGACATCAACCCGATCGAGGCCAGCCGCGCATTGTTGGTGCTCTCGCGGTAATAGAGGAAGGCCACGAACAGGATGATGAAGATCGATGCGCGGCGGATGTTGAGGATCAGGCTCGACCAGTCCTCGTTCTCGCTGGCCTCCGTCTTGAGCACGCGCCGCACGAACAGCGGAATGATCAGGTCGTTGGAGATCATGATCGACAGCGCGACGCTGGCCACGATCACCATGGCGGTGGCCGCCGACAGCCCACCGATGAAGGCCGCCATCGCCAGCAGGTCCTGCCCGCTCAGGAGAGGCACGGAAAGCACGTAGAGATCGCTGCTTGTCTGCGGGCCGACCATGGCAAGACCGGCAAATGCGATCGGCAGGACGAACAGGTTGATCAGCACCAGATAGAGCGGAAACACCCAGGTTGCCGTGCGCAGCTCGGCCTCGCTGCGGTTCTCGACGATCATCACATAGAACTGGCGCGGCAGCATGATGATGGCGAAGCCGCTGATGATCGTCGAGACCAGCCAGGTTCCAAGCGAGGTCGTGTAGCCCATGGCGTGCTGTACCTCGGCATTGGCGGCGAAGGCGTCGAGCATCTCGCCCGGACCGTCGAAAAGCACGAACATCACCATCAGGCCGACGGCAAGGAAGGCAGCGAGCTTGACCACCGACTCCACCGCGACCGCCAGCACCAGCCCATCCTGGTGTTCCGTCGCGTCGGCGTGCCGCGTGCCGAACAGGACCGCAAAGAGCGCGAGCAGCATGGCGACGATCAACGAGATGTCGCTGACGAACGGGTCGAAGGACGGCGGCGAGCCATTGTAATGCTCGACCATCAGGCTGACCGACCCTGAGATCGCCTTGAGCTGAAGGGCGATGTAAGGGATCGCGCCGACGATGGCGATCAGCGTTGCGATGAGTGCCACGGCAAAGCTCTTGCCGTAGCGGGCGCCGAGAAAATCGGCGATCGAGGTGATCTTCTCGGCTTTCGCCAGCTTGACGATGCGTTTGAGCAGCGGAAAGCAGAAGACGAAGACCAGCACCGGGCCGATATAGATGGCGAGGAACTCTATGCCCTTTTCGGAGGCGAGCCCGACCGATCCGAAGAAGGTCCATGATGTGCAATAGATGGCGAGGCTGAGCGCGTAGATAAATGGGCGCGGGCGGCCCGGTTCGCGCTTCGCGGCCTGCCTGTCGCCCAGGCTTGCAATCGCGAAAAGCAGCGTCACATAGGCAACTGCGATGATGACGACGACCCAGCCCTGCACGCCTGAACCAACCTCCCACGCCAAGCGATCTCGGCAATAGAACGAAGGCAATCACAGCCGCGCTGGCTTGTCCATTCGAGAACCCTAGACAATTGGTTGTGCAAGACCTTGCCGACCGGGTTTTTGATCCCGGCCCATTTTGCGGTGCGGATCGCGCATCGGTGCAATTTTAAACGTTTTGCAATCTATGGTTTTTGTTATGATGCCGCACCGGCCGGAGTCGAAGAGGCGGACAAATCAGAGTGCCCGGCCGTCATCAAAGGAGAGGGTTCTATGCTTAAGGAATTCCAGGAGTTTATCTCCAAAGGTAATGTCATGGACCTCGCGGTCGGTGTCATCATCGGCGCGGCTTTCGGAAAGATCGTCGACTCGCTGGTCAACGACGTCATCATGCCGATCGTCGGCGCGATCTTTGGCGGCCTCGATTTCAACAACTACTTTTTACCCTTGTCTTCGGCCGTTACGGCACCGTCACTCGACGCTGCGAAGGCGCAAGGCGCCGTCCTTGCATATGGCAGCTTCATCACCGTCGTACTGAACTTCATCATTCTTGCCTGGATCATCTTCCTGATGGTCAAGGCGGTGAACAACATGCGCCGTCGTGTCATCGCGGAAAAGCCGGTGGCTCCTGCCGCTCCTCCCGCGGACGTTGCGCTGCTGACCGAAATTCGCGATCTTCTGGCGAAGAAGTAGCCGTTTATTTCAACCGCTTTAGGAAAACCCTGGCTTCCGCAGCCGGGGTTTTCTGTTTTCGACGGCATGAAAACGCGCTAGCTATCTTCCAAACCTTCCATCTGGATTCATCATGACCCTGATAGACAACCTTCGCGCAGAAGCCCGGCTTGCGCCCGAAAGCGGCATCGTCGAAGTCGCCAACTATGGCCGCGTGCGCGAGGGCCTCATTCCGCTGTGGGCGGGCGAGGGCGACCTGCCGACGCCGTCTTTCATATCCGACGCGGCGACCCGCAGCCTTGCCGCCGGT
The DNA here is from genome assembly GCF_900116595.1 of Mesorhizobium sp. YR577. Classification (NCBI taxonomy): domain Bacteria; kingdom Pseudomonadati; phylum Pseudomonadota; class Alphaproteobacteria; order Hyphomicrobiales; family Phyllobacteriaceae; genus Mesorhizobium; species Mesorhizobium sp. YR577. The sequence continues at coordinate 17,928 of NZ_FPBI01000009.1, forward strand.
GAAACCTTCTATACATGGCAGCGCGGCATACCGGACCTGCGCAGCGCTCTTGCTCGTTACCACGAGCGTCATTTCGGCAGGCATTTCGCCGACGAGGAATTTATGGTCACCGGCGGCGGCATGCAGGCGATCCAGCTTGCCCTGCAGGCGACGGCCGGAGCCAGCGACGAGGTCATCTACCTGACGCCGGCCTGGCCGAATTTTCCGGGTGCCGCCGGCATTGCCGGGGCAAAGCCGGTGGCGGTTCGCCTCGACCAGTCGGACAATGGCTGGGTATGCGATGTCGCCAAGATAGAGGCTGCGGTTACGCCGCGTACCAAGGCGATCTTCCTCAACAGCCCGTCTAATCCGACCGGCTGGACAGCTGATCAGGAAACGCTGAAGGCCATTCTCGATCTCGCCCGCCGGCATGGGCTCTGGATCATCGCCGACGAGATTTACACGCTGTTCTACTATGGTGGCGACCGTGCGCCGTCCTTCATGGACATCATGGATGACGAGGACCGCATCCTGTTCGTCAACACATTCTCCAAGAACTGGGCGATGACCGGCTGGCGTATCGGCTGGCTGCGCATCCATCCTTCGCTGCAGCAGACCTTCGAGAATCTGATCCAGTATTCGACCTCCGGCGTTGCGCAATTCATGCAGCGCGGCGCGATAGCCGCACTCGAACATGGCGACGAATTCCTGAAATCGCAGATCGAGCGGGCAAGGCAGGCGCGCGATATCGTCTGCGGCATTCTCGGCGAAACCGGTCGCGCGCGCATCAGCGCGCCGCAGGGCGCCTTCTACCTGTTCTTTTCGGTCGACGGCATCAGCGACTCGCGCAGCGCGGCTTTCGAGATCATCGACAAGGCCAATGTCGGTCTGGCACCGGGGACGGCCTTCGGTGAGGGTGGCGAGGCGTTCTTCCGGCTGTGCTTCCATCGCCGTCTGGACCAATTGGAAGAAGCGGCAACCCGGTTGGCAGGCTGGATGTCGCAGCGGTAATTTGGTTTTGCGCTGTTGCAGTCAAGCGCTGCAGTAGACTATGCAGGTCTCCAGTTTCGGGGAGACCGGGAAAGTAAATTCGATGACAGGCAAACTGCAGATAAAACACATTCCACACGCTTCGCCGACCTCGCCCGAGGCGCGCGCGGCATTGATGCAAAATCCCGGCTTCGGCAAGGTCTTCAGCGACCATATGGTAACGATGACGTGGAACGCCGAGCGCGGCTGGCACGACGCCGAGATCAAGGCGCGTGCGCCTTTCTCCATCGACCCCGCGTCTGCCGTGCTGCACTACGCGCAGGAAATCTTCGAAGGCATGAAGGCCTACCGGACCAAGGACGGCATCGCGCTGTTTCGCCCGGAAGAGAATGCACGGCGCCTTGCAATGTCGGCCGACAGGATGGCGATGCCGACTGTGCCGGAAGAGCTGTTCATCGAAGCCGTCGAGACGCTGGTGCGCACTGACGCCGACTGGATTCCGGAAGGCGATGGCAGCCTCTATATCCGGCCATTCATGTTCGCCAGCGAGGCGTTTCTCGGCGTGCGCCCGGCATCGGAATACATCTTCTGCGTCATCGCTTCGCCGGTCGGGGCCTATTTCAAGGGCGGCTACAAGGCCGTGACCGTCTGGGTTTCGGACGATTACACGCGTGCGGCTCCCGGCGGCACCGGTGCTGCCAAGTGCGGCGGCAACTACGCCGCCAGCCTGATCGCCCAGGCCGAGGCAACCAAGCACGACTGCGACCAGGTTGTCTTCCTCGACGCTGCCGAGCATCGCTGGGTTGAAGAACTTGGCGGCATGAATGTCTGCTTCGTCATGGATGATGGCAGCCTGGTCACGCCGCCGCTCGGCGGAACCATCCTGCCCGGCATCACGCGCGCTTCTATCCTCAAGCTGGCCCAGGAGGCCGGTCTGCGCATCGACGAAAAACCCTATTCCTTCGATCAATGGCGCAAGGATGCCGAAAGCGGCAGGCTGCGCGAGGCATTCGCCTGCGGCACCGCCGCGGTCGTGGCCGGCATCGGCTCCGTGCGGTTCAAGGATGGTTCCTTTGCGATCGGCAACAGCGGCGACGGCGAAGTGACCGCCAAGCTGCGCAGCGAACTGGTAGGTATCCAGCGCGGTACCGTCGCCGACAAGCACGGCTGGGTGCATCTGGTCTGACACCTCGCATCCCGACAGACCTTCTGCCGGGATTGCCTTTCACGGCAGGCTCCGTAATATCTCGTTGAGTATTACGGAGCTGAACCGATGAGAACCGTCCGCATCCTTCTGGCTGTATTCGCGCTGCTGGCCATTCCTCTCGTGGCGACGGCCAGAGACATGGCCGGAATCGCGCTTTCCGGCGTCGGCGTAGAGGCCGGCACGCTGACTGCGGCCGATCTCGCCAAGTTTCCAACGACGGAAATGGAAGTCTCCTTCATGACCAAGAAAGGCATGGAGACGGGACGGTACAAGGGCGTTCTGCTGTGGCCGGTGCTTCAGGAGAAGGGGCTGGCCAAGCTCGCCGGCGACCATCACGAAGACCTGGCGCACACATTTCTGGTGACGGCCAGCGACGGCTACAGAATAGCCTTTTCGATCGGCGAGATCGCGCCGGACTTCGGCAACCGCGCCATTCTGCTCGCCACCGAGCGGGACGGCAAATCGCTGCAGGATGAAGGTTTCCGGCTGGTCGTGCCGAATGACGCCCGTGGCGCCAGAAGCGTCAAGGGCGTGGTGTCGATCGAGATCAAATAGGCAGCCGGGCAGCTTGGCCCGGCATTAACAGTGGCGGATGTCTGTCAGCCGCCGGATTTAGGAACCAGCAGCGGGATGATCCGGTCGGACTTGGCCACCGCCGGCTTGCCTTCGGTGTTGTAGGGAATGCCAAGCGCGTCCCAGGTTTCGACCAGCGCGTCCTTGAGAACATCGATCAGCGCATCCGTATGGAACGGCGTCGGCGTGATGCGAAGGCGCTCCGTGCCGCGCGGCACGGTCGGGTAGTTGATCGGCTGGATGTAGATGCCATGGACGCCGAGCAGGCGGTCGGTGGCCATCTTGCAGAGCTCGGGATCGCCGACCAGAACCGGCACGATGTGCGTTTCCGACGGCATCACCGGCAGGCCGACGGAAGCGAAAACTTCCTTGGCGCGCGCAGCCTGACGCTGCTGGGCGTCGCGTTCTGCCTGCGAAGTCTTGAGGTGGCGGATCGAGGTCGTGGCGGCTGCGGCGATCGCCGGCGGCAGCGCGGTGGTGAAGATGAAGCCCGGCGCAAATGAGCGCACGGCGTCGATCACCGATTTCGTGCCCGTTATATAGCCGCCGAGCGTGCCGAATGCCTTGGCAAGCGTGCCTTCGATGATATCGATGCGGTCCGCCAGACCTTCGCGCTCGGTGATGCCGCCGCCGCGCGGACCGTACATGCCCACGGCATGGACCTCGTCGATATAGGTCATGGCGTTGTATTTCTCGGCGAGGTCGGCGATCTCCTTGATCGGCGCGATATCGCCATCCATCGAATAGACGGATTCGAAGACGATCAGCTTGGCGCGCTCGCGGCCGGCTGCCTGCAGCAGGCTTTCGAGATGCGCGACATCATTGTGGCGGAAGATCTTCTTCTCCGCACCCGAGCGGCGCACGCCCTCGATCATCGAGGCGTGGTTGAGTTCGTCCGAGAGGATCAGGCAGTTGGGCAGCAACCGCGCGATGGTCGAGATCGAAGCCTCGTTGGAGACGAAGCCCGACGTGAAGACGAGTGCTGCTTCCTTGCCATGCAGGTCGGCGAGCTCTAGCTCAAGCTCGACCAGCGGATGGTTGGTGCCGGAAATGTTGCGCGTACCACCTGCGCCCGAGCCCATCTTGCCGGCAGTATTCTGGAAGGCGCCGATGACGTCGGGGTGCTGGCCCATGCCGAGATAATCGTTGGAGCACCAGACGGTGATTTCCTGGGCTTCACCGTTCGACCGCCAGATGGCCTTGGGGAACGAACCGGCGATGCGCTCCAGATCGGCGAAGACGCGATAGCGTCGTTCGGCATGGATCTGGTCGATCGCTTCCTCGAAAAATCGCTGGTAGTTCATTTCTGCATCCCGATTTTTGATGGGGATCATAATCACAGCCCGCTTTTCAGTCCATTCCATGGATGCGGGCAAAATGCCACGCCGTCTTTGGTGCAATATGCCCTCTTATCTGGGTACAGACCGTGATCTGGATCACGTGCGTCGTGGTTTTTGCCCAAATTTCCGATAACTGCTATTCGGCGGCCGTCTTGGGCAATGAGGAATGGCATGAAGATCGTGGTTCTTGGCGCGGGCGTGGTCGGCACGGCTGCGGCCTATTATCTCGCCCGCGACGGCCATGAAGTGACCGTTGTCGAGCGCCATCCGGCCCCCGCCAACGGCACCAGTTACAGCAATGCCGGCTTCGTGTCGCCCGGAGACGCCTATGCCTGGGCCTCACCCGGAGCGCTCAAAACGTTCCTGAAATCGCTCTACAAGCCGGAGCTGGGCATAAAGATCCGCCCGAGCCTCGATCCAGCCTTTCTGTCCTGGACCTGGCGGTTCCTCCAGCAATGCACGCAAGCGCGGGCCAATGCCAATACCAACGTGAAGCTCAGGCTGGCGCTTTATTCGCGCGAATGCATCAACGAAATCTCCTCGGAAACCGGCATCGATTTCGACGAGCGCCGCAAGGGCATCGTCTATTTCTACCGTTCGCAGCAAGGGCTCGACGGGGGTGTGGAGCACTTCAGTTATATCGGCGAACGGGGCCTCGAGATCGAAGTGGTGGATCGCAAGCGCCTGTTCGAGATCGAACCGGGTCTGGCGAATTCCGGCGACAGGATCGCCGGCGGCATCTATTCGCCGATGGACCAGACCGGCGATTCGCGGCTGTTCACGACGCGGCTCGCCGACTACGCCAGCGAACGGCACGGCGCGAAGTTCCTCTATGACACCAGCGTCGCGGGATTGGAATTCTCCGGCGATCGCGTCAGCGCCGTGAAGACCGCCAAGGGTTCGATCCCTTGCGACGCGGCGGTTCTCTCCATGGGCCCGGAAAGCGGCGTCTTTGCCCGCACGCTTGGGCTCGACCTGCCGATCTACCCGGTGAAGGGCTATACGGCGACCATGGAACTGAAAGACCCGGACAACGGGCCGACCATGGGCAGCGTTGATGAGGAGCGCTATGTCGTCTTTACCCGGCTCGGCAATCGCATCCGGCTTGCCTCGACAGCCGAGTTCGCCGGTTTCGACCGCAGCCACAAGCCGGCCGATTTCGAGCGCATGTTCCGCACCGCGCGCGAGCTGTTTCCCGGCGCGATCGATGAGAGCAAGGCCGAATGCTGGGCCGGCCTGCGCCCGATGATGCCGAACTCGGTGCCGGTCATCGGCAAGACCCGCTACGGCAATCTCTATTTCGACACCGGCCACGGCCATCTCGGCTGGACCCTGGCCTGCGGCTCCGGGAAATTCCTGTCCGATATCGTTGCCGGACGGAAGCCGGACATCGATCCGCAGGGGCTTTTGCCGGTAGCATAAAGGGCTTACCAGCCCTCGAAAGCCGCAAGAACGGCTGGGTCGACGCGGCCATCGCTAACATCGGAAAGCGCCCGGTCGAGCATGTCGAGGCCGCTGTCCGCTTCCGCCTTTGTCAGCGTCAGCGGCGGCGTAAACTCCAGAATATTCGAGCTGACGCCGACATAATAGAGCACGAGGCCAAGCTCGAAGGCACGGTAGACGGTCAGCGCCGTTTCGCGCTTGGCCGGCGTCTTGCTCATGCGGTCGGTGACCAGCTCGACGCCGATGGCAAGCCCGCGCCCGCGTATGTCGCCGATGAGACTGTGTTTCTGCTTCAGGCGTTCCAGCCCGTCCATCAGATGCTGTCCAACCTCGGCCGCATTGGCCGCGAGATTATCGCGCTCGATGGTCTCCAGCACGGCGAGAGCCGCTGCCGCGCAGACGGGATTGCCGTGCACCGTTTGGAATGAGAAGGCGGCGCTGTGGTTCATGATCTCGGTGGGTCCGACCGCTGCCGAGATGGGCAGGCCGCCGCCGAGCCCCTTGCCGAAGACGACGATGTCCGGCTCGATGCCGAAATGCTCGAAACAGTGCAGGCGCCCGCTGCGCCCAAGCCCGACCTTGACCTCGTCGCAGACGAGCAGGATGCCGTGCTGGCGGCAGAGCGCCTCGACTTTCTTGAAATAGTTCGGCGGCGGCACCACCATGCCGCCATCCGACTGGATCGGCTCGATGAACAGTGCGGCGACTTCGCTTGGCGGCACCGGCCCGGCGAACAGCTTTTCGAGATGGTCGATGGCGCTGGCTTCGGCCTGTTCCTCGCCGCCGTCGCGATAGGCATTGGGGTAGGGGATCAGCGTCAGCCCTGCGGCCTTGGCGACGCCCTGCTGTGCCGGATGACCCGAGATCGCCATCGAGCCTGACGTGCCGCCATGATAGGCGCCGTTGAAGGCGATGATGCGCGGCCTGCCGGTCGCGGCGATCACCGCGCGTGCGACCGTCTCGTTGGCGTCCGAGCCGGAATGGCCGAGCCATACGCGGCCGGCGGCGCGCTTCGGCACGATCGACAGAAGTTTCTCGGCGAGTTCGACCGAGGGCAGGTTTGCCGTGGAAAGCAGGCTGGCTCCGGCCTGGTTTTCCAGCGCTTTGTTGACCGCCTCGCTTACCGCTGGGTGCGAATGGCCGAGACCGGCGGTTCCCCAGGACGCGGAGAGGTCGAGAAGCCGGCGCCCGTCATCGCCGATGAGGTAGGCGCCATCACCGCCAACCACCGCCTGCGGGAAGAAGCGCAGGAAGGACATTTTTGAGATCGCGGCGGCGTCGCGCTGGTAAAGGCTTGCCATGGATGGCTTCCCTCGTTGCCTCGATTTTAGTTGAAGAACCCCACCGCCTCATCAAGCTGCACGACATGGCAATAAATCATGTTGATGATCTCCAGCTCGCGCCGGTGCAGTTCCATCGTCGCCGCTGCCGAGCAGTCGTCGACGACGACCACGCCGAAACTTTCATCCGCCAGGCTGCGCACGGTGGATGACACGCACTGGTCGGTGAAGATGCCGGCGCAGATGACGTCCTTGATGCCCATATTGTGCAGGATCAGCCGCAGATTGGTGCCGGTCAGCGCGCTGTCGGTGGTCTTGATGATGGTGATCTCGTCTGCCAGCGGCGCGAGTTCCGGCACGATCTGGCCATCCTCGCGATCCTTCGGCAGAAGCAGATAGTTGAAGCCGGGCTTCTTCTGGCTGAGCGAGCGATCGCGGCCATCATTCTTCAGGCAGGCGATACGGGCATAGATAACCTCGACGCCGCGTGCACGGCATTCGGCGATCAGTTTGGCCGTGTTGGGAATGACCGTGTCGCGCATGCGGCTGTAGAAGGGCTGCCAGCGCGCGGTTTCCTCCGGCGTGTCCTTGTCCTCGAGATAGGTGTTCTGGATGTCGATGACGAGAAGTGCGGTCGTCTGCGGATCGAGTTTGATATCCGCCGGCTCCTCGGCATTGGCGTAGTAGAAGGAACGGTAGGCGGTTTTCCAGCTCATCCTGCATTCTCCTGTCTGGTCTTCTTGCGCCCGAACAGCGCGCCGATTTCGCGGGTCGGGAACAGGCCGCCGGGCCGCAACGCCAGCACCGCGATCATCGCCAGCGCCAGCACGATTTCGGTAAGCCCGACGACCGGGTTCGACATGATCTTGGCTTCGTTCAGCACGCCCTCGAAGCCGCGCAGGCTCTCATAGGCGATGGTGACGATGAAAGTGCCGACGATCGCCCCGGTGACCGTATTCGCGCCGCCGATCACCAGCATGCTGAGGATCAGGAATGTTTCCTTGAGATAGAAGGCCTTTGGCGAAAACGAGGTGATGAAGTGGCCCCACAGCGCACCACCGACGCCGGCAAAAAGTGCTGCCAGAATGAAGGCGCGCCAGCGCAGGCTCGGTATATGAGCGCCTAACGCCGCCGCAGCCGTCTCGTCGTCGCGGCTTGCGCGCAGCAGACGACCGGTGCGCGATTCCTTGAAAACGAGTGCGGCGATCAAGGCGAGTATCGCGACACCCGCAGCCAGCGGCAGGTCGGTCGCTTTGGGCAGGCCAAACAGCGTGCGCGGCCCGTTGGTCACCTGGCTCCAATGCGTCATCACCGTGTAGAGCACGACCAGCAGCGCAAACGAGGTGATGACGGCTGCGGCATCCGACAGCCGCATCAGCGGATAGGACAGAGCGGCGGCAACCAAAGCCGCGACGATGCCGCCTGCGGCGATGGCGAGATAGGGCGATACCTGCACGGTCTGGAGGAAGGGATAAAGGTCGGGCAGGGCCATGCCCTTCATCTGCGCCGGTATGGTCAGCACGGCCGACGTGTAGGCGCCGACGCCCATGAAACCCATATGGGCAAAAGACAGGATGCCGGAATTGCCCATGAACACCTGCAAGCCCAGCACCAGCACCAGCGAGATACACAGATTGGTGGCGATGCGGTCGTAGAGCCGGATGCCCAGCCATTGATTGAGCAGCACCAGCAGGACGATGAGGCCGCCGAGGATCGCTACGGTGAGAAGATGGCGCTTCATGATGTCCTCACGTCCGCTGGCCCGAGGCCGGGCCCTTGATGAGGCCATCCGGCCGCCACAACAGGATCAGGATGACGAGGCTGAAGGTGAAGGCGTCGCGGAACTTCAGCAGCTCCTGCGACAGCGTGTAGTTCAGCGTCGTATCGATGAGGGCAAGCAGGAAGCCGCCGATCACCGCGCCCGTCATCGAGCGCATGCCGCCGATGACCGTAGCGATGAAGGCGACCAGCAGCGGCTCCAGCCCGATGCCCGGAACCACGGTGCCGATGCGGCCGATCCACAGCAGCCCAACGACGCCAGCCAGGAAGCCGCTGATGGCGAAAGCCGAGGTTATGATCAGGTTTGCCGGCACGCCGAGCATCCGCGCCATGGTGAAGTTGGTGGCCGCTGCACGCATGGCGATGCCGAGCACGGTGCGGCGCATCAGCCAGGCAAACAGCGCCAGAAGCACGATTGCCGCGACTATGGTGATGAGGTTTCGCACCGGCGTGATCGCGCCGAAGATCGTCACCGTCTGCGAGAAGATGTCCGGCAGAGGCACCGGGCGCGGGCGCGGCGAAATGAACAGCAGCGCCGCATTCTGCAACAGCGTCGAGAAGGCGAAGGAGGTGATCAGAACCGCCGTCACCGACTTTGCCCGAACCGGGCGGAAGGCGACATAGTCGGTGGCGATGCCGGCGATCACGGCCATGATGACTGCAACCCCCGCCATGACCAGCCATGGCAGGCCGGAGCCGCCCATCAGGAACATCGCATAGCCGGCTACCATGATGAGCTCGCCGTAGGCAAAGTTCACCAGCTTGAGGATGCCGTAGACGATGACGAGGCCGAGCGCCATCAGCGCGTAGGCGCCGCCAAGGCTGAGCACGTCGATGAGGAATTGAACTGCGAAGGTCATCTGGAGAGCCGCCTGTTCGAGTGACAGCCAAAAGGCAGTGCAGCCGCATATGAAGCTACCCCCACCCCTAGCCCCTCCCCACAAGGGGGAGGGGGATTCTGAGCTGGTGCCATTGCGAGCCAACCTTCCAAAGTTTGCGCCCAGAAAGCAGCGGCATAGTTCCCCTCCCCCTTGTGGGGAGGGGTTAGGGGTGGGGGTACAAGGACGGCGAGGGAGACAGAAGCCATATCGAAACTCACGCCCCCAAATACAGCGCTGAGAGATCCGTTTGCGCGCCGATTTCGGCGGCGGTTCCCGATGCGGCGATCTTGCCGAGCCGCATCACATAGGCGCGGTCGGCCACCGACAGCGCCTTGCGGGCATTCTGTTCGACGAGCACGATGGTCAGGCCCGATTGCTTGAGGGTGCGGATCATCTCGAAAATCTGGTCGACGATGACAGGTGCAAGCCCCAGCGACGGCTCGTCGAGCAGCAGCACCTTGGGCCGCGACATCATTGCGCGCGCAATCACCAGCATCTGCTGTTCGCCGCCTGAAAGCGTGCCGGCGGGCTGCGCGGCGCGCTCGGCAAGGCGCGGGAACAGCGCCAGCATCCGCTCGCGATCTTCAGTGACACCCGCGCGGTCGCTGCGCCGGGTATAGCTGCCGAGCGTCAGGTTTTCGGTGACCGTCAGGTCGGGAAACACGTCGCGCGTTTCGGGCACGGTGGCGACGCCCGCCCGCACCATCTTTTCGGGGTTGGCGGATGTCACGTCTTGCCCGTCGAGCCGGATCGAGCCGCCGGCAGCCTTCAGCGCGCCGGCGATGCACATCAGCGTCGATGACTTGCCGGCGCCGTTGGCGCCAAGAATGGCGACGAGTTCACCCTTGTCGGCCTTCAGCGAGACGCCGCGCACGGCGCGGATCGCGCCGTAGCGCACTTCGAGATCGTTGACCTCAAGCATGGGCGGCCTCCGAGCCGAGATAGGCTTCGATCACCGCCGGGTTCTTGCGGACTTCATCCGCCTTGCCTTCGGCGATGGTGCGGCCCGAAGCCAGCACATGCAGCCGGTTGCAGAGCCGCATGATCAGGCCCATGTCGTGGTCGATGATCAGCAGGCCGAGCCCGCGCGTGCGCGGCAGTTCGGACAGGATGTGCAGGAGCGTTTCGGATTCGGCCTCGTTCATGCCGGCTGCCGGCTCGTCCAGCAGCAGGAAGGCCGGGTCGGCAGCCAGCGCACGGGCGATCTCGACGCGGCGCTTGTCGCCATAGCTGAGATTGCCGGCAAGATCCTCGGCTTTTTCCGAAAGCGAAAACTCGGCAAGCAGCGTATTCGCCTTTTCGCGCGCCTTGCGCAGGCTGACACCGTGGGCAAGCGCCGAGCTTTCGACATTTTCGACAACGGTCATGTTGTTGAACAGGCGCACGATCTGGAACGACCGGTTGATGCCTTTCAAGGCGATCTTGCGCGGCGAAAGCCCCGAAATCTGGTCGTCGCCTATGGTCACGCGACCGCCGGCGAGCGGCACCTGCCCGGTGATGGCGTTGATCAGCGTGGTCTTGCCGGACCCGTTCGGTCCGATCAGGCCGACGATCTCGGCCGGCGACAGCGTCAGCGAGACATTGTCGAGCGCGCGAAGGCCGGAAAACTCGACCGATACGCCAGCCGCGTTGAGCGATTTGTCAGACATGGACTGCCCCATTGGGAGGGACCGGGGCACAAGGCCCCGGCGCCTGAGATGTCAGGGAGCGGGAATGCTCTCGGGCTTGCGCCAGCCGACGAAGGTCGGCTTGCCGCCCTTGAGTTCCAGGACAACGGCAGCCTTGTTCGGCACATGGCCTTCCTCGGCCGTGCCGTAGTCGAGATCGCCGGTCAGGAGCTTGAACTGGCCGTCTTCGAGCGCCTTGGCGACAGCCGCACCGTCGGTGCTGCCCGCAGCCTTGATCGCGTCGGCCATCAGCATGATCGTGTCCCAGCCGGTCGAGACGAAGGAGGTGTCGGGTGCTGCCCCATGCATCTTGGTGTAGAGGTCGATGAATTTCGGCATGTCGGGATGTGCTTCCGGCCCCATCCAGGTGTGGGTCACGAAGTAGACATTGTTGCCGAACTTCTCGCCGAGTGCCTCGTGCATCGCCGGATCGTCATAAGCGTCTCCGCCGAGCACGGGGGCATCATATCCGACTTCGCGCAGCGCGCGGATGATCGCGCCGATGTCCTGGCCGTATGAGGACAGGAAGATCACGTCGGGCTTCTTGCCGAGCGCCTGGAGGCGGGCGATCTGGGCCGAAAAGTTGTTGTCGCCGTTGGTGTAGGTGTCTTCGAGGATCACTTCGCCGCCATCGGCCTTGAACTGCTCGACGAAATATTTCGACAGCGACTTGGTGTAGGCGATGAATTGGTCGGTGACGACATAGGCCGTCTTCCAGCCCTTCTCCTTGGCGGCGAAATCGGCTGCCACTGCGCCCATCGTCGTATTCCACATCGACAGGGTGAACTGCTTGTCGCCGAGCGACCACGACGAGTAGAGCGGGTCGGAAGCGCAGGTCGAGATGCCGACGATGCCGGCTTCCTGTGCTTCACGGCCGGCCGGGCTGCCGAAGTCGAAATCGCATGGCGCCATGATCAGCTGCGCGCCCTTGTCGATCAGCTCGACCGCGACATTGCCAACCGTCACCGGGTCGGACTTGCCGTCGATGTTGATGAATTCGATCTGCTTGCCGAGCACGCCGCCATTGTCGTTGAGATATTTGACGGCGACTTCCGCGCCCTTGACGCCGGGCGTGTCGAGCGGCGCCTGCACGCCGGTCAGCGACATCGCACCGCCGATGATGATCTTGTCGTCTGCGGCGTGCGCCGCCGAGCCGAGCAGCAGCAGTGCTGCTGCTGTACCTAAAAGAGTGTTTCTTGACGTTTTCATAGGTGCATTCCCCTGTTTTTGTTTGGTTATTTCAAAGGGCCGGTGCGGGTTTTCCCGCTGTTTTCTGTCTTTTCGGCCCTGTATGCTGAAGTCACTATCAGTAAAGTTTATTTCCTCTCGAACCTCAATCCACGAACCCGCCGCGGCATCGCGGTCTATGCTTTTTTCGACGCCGAGATTTCGGCGATCAGCGCGTCTGTATCGATCTGCCGGCAATAGCCTTTGATCGTCCGCAGCGAATTGTCGTGGCGTTCCTGGCTGTAGGTTCCGCAGGCGTCGGGCACGAGCGTCACGAGGTAGCCGAGGTCGCAGGCATCACGCACCGCCGATTCCACGCACTGGTCGGTGAGCAGGCCGCACATGACGAGCTGCTTCACGCCGAGATTGCGCAGGAGATAGTCGATATGGGTCGACACGAAGACGCTGGACGAGCTTTTCGGCAACACGATCTCGTCGTCGCCCGGCGCGATCTCGTCGATGACCTTGCCGTCGTCGGAGCCCTTCGGCACGTTGAAACCGGTGATCTTATAGTCGAGGCTGCGGTCGCGCCCATCCTTGGTCAGGCTCTCGATGGTGGTGTAGAGCACCTCGATGCCAGCATTGCGGAAGGCTGCCTGCAGCTTCTGCATGTTGGGCACGGCGGTCGTCTTGATGCGGTCGAAGTAATAGGCGTATTTGCCGGTGATGTCGGCGTCCGGCACATCCTTGAACTCGCCGCCATCGCGTCGGACGCAGAAGTTCTGCACGTCGATGAACAGGATCGCCGACGCATTCGGCTCGAGCGGAAGATCGCGGGTGGTTGGAAAGTCGGCGGCCATCTAGTTGCCTTTCTCGTTCATAAGGGCGACGGCACCCATCAGTGCGTCCGCCACAAGCCGTGCCCACCTGACCTGGCCGTCAGGCTGGGCGATCTGATCATTTCGTATTTCCAGGAGAAGGTGGGGAATGCCCCGCGCCTCGCCATGAACCGGGACGGTGTAGTCCGACAAATCGTCAACCGTATAGGGCTCGTTGTGGGCGATGCTTATGCCAGGATTAGCCTCAGTGAAGGCCGCCATGAACGCGTCGGCGACACGCCGGTCGCGATTGGCCAGAAGCCCGACCAGCCAGGGCCGTTCCTTGCCGGCCAGGCATGGCGTGAAGCTGTGAACCGAGATCAGGATCGCCGGCTTTCCGGCTGCCTTGCGCTGATCCAGAAACGCGCTGACGGCGCCGTGGAAAGGCTGGTGAATTTCGTTGAAACGCTGGCGGCGCTCGCCTTCCGAAAGCGATCGGTTGACCGGCACGGCCGTCCCGTCGCTGATTTCGGGGAAGCAGTCCTTGGCTTCGAAGGGACGGTTGCAGTCGACCACCAGCCGGCTGTAGCGCTGCATGATAAGCGGCGCGTCGAGCAGCGCGGACAGGCCGCGCGAAAGCGCCTCCGCGCCGACATCATAGGCGATATGGCGATCCATCTCGGCAGCGTCCACGCCGAGATCGCCCAGCACCTGCGGTACGGCTCGGCCGGCATGTTCGCAGGTCAACAGAAACGGCGAATTGCCGGCGAGGTTGATCGCCTCGACCGGGTCCGGATCGTTTCCGGTCAGAACCGTTGTTTCTTGCTGTGCGTTCTGCAACATCGCCTCAGGCTATTTCGGCGGGCCATAGGCAGCCCATTACCGGCACAGTGGAAGAAATTTTTCAGTCATAGTCAATGTTATTTGTTTGTTTGACTAATTTTTTTCACTGTGAATAATGAACGTCAGCAACGCTCTCGGGCGGTTTATGGACCTTTCAGGCTAGATGACAGTCCGCACCACGATCATGCAGGCCGCGCCGACGCTGACCGCCAGCGAGCGCAAGCTCGCCAATGCCATTCTGGCCGATTATCCCTTCGCCGGGCTGCAGACGATCCAGGAACTGGCCGAGCGCACCGGTGTCAGCGCGCCGTCGATCACACGCTTCGTCAGCAAGGTCGGCTATGGCGGCTATCAGGAGTTCCAGCGCCAGCTGATCGGCGAGCTGAAGGAAAGCCGCCGTTCGCCGCTCGACCTGAAGACGGTCGAAAGCCCGGCCCGGGCCGGAGACTTCCTGGGCGACTATGCCAATCGCGTCGGGCATCTCATGCAGGAAATGTCGGCAAGCGTCTCGGCGGAGCAGTTCGATGCGATCTGCGGGTTGGTCGCCGATCCTTCGCGCAACATCTTCCTGCTCGGCGGGCGCATCAGCGACAGCATCGCCGCCTTCCTGTCGATGCATCTGCGCCAGATCCGCGAGCGGGTCCACCATCTGCCGGCCAGCTCCGAACAATGGCCCGAATACATCCTGCGCATGCGCAAGCAGGATGTCGTGATCCTGTTCGACTTCCGGCGCTATCAGCCGGACCTTGCGCGGCTCGCCGAAATCATCCGCGAAAAGCGCAAACCGTCGATCGTGCTGATTACCGACAAATGGATGTCGCCGATCGCCCGCGACAGCACGCATGTCGTCGGCCTGCCGATCGGCGTCGGCACGGCCTGGGACACGGTGGTCAGTGCCGTCGCCTTTGTCGAAGCCTTGATCGTCAAGGTTTCCGAGGCGGACTGGACCGCCACACGCGAACGTATCGAGGCCTGGGATGCCGTGCGGCTGGCGCCGCCGGCTCCCGGGCAGGAACAACGGAATGGGGAATTCGATGAAACGTGAAGAAATGGTCGTCGCCTGTTGCAGCGATCTGGCGGGCAAGGTGCGGGGCAAGGCGTTTCCGGCCTCGCAATTCGACAAGCGGCTGGCGCGCGGCATCGGCTGGACACCGACCAATGTCCAGATCACCTGCTTTGATGCCATCGCCGAGAGCCCGTTCGGCTCGCTCGGCGATCTGGTGCTGATCCCGGATGCCGATGCGCGCGTCCGTATCGAGTTCGGTGAGGGCGAGCCGGTCGAGCATTTCGCCATCGGCAACATCCGCCACACCGACGGCAGGCCGTGGGAATATTGCACGCGCTCGATCCTGATCGCTGCACTTGAGCGGCTGAAAAAGGCAACAGGGCTGACGCTGTTCGGCGCTTTCGAGCATGAGTTCCAGTTCAAGAACAGCCATAGCCCGATGGGCGATGCCTTCTCGATGGCCGGCTTCCGCGCCGAGCGCGATTTCGCCGAACTGCTGGTCGGTGCGATGCGCGAGGCAGGTGTCCAGCCCGACACCTTCATGAAGGAATTCGGTGCTGCTCAATACGAGGTCACGATGGGCCCGCAGCGCGGCGTGACGGTGGCCGACCACTCGCTGATCACCCGCGAAATGGTGCAGACGGTCGCCGACCGCCTCGGCCACGAAGTCACCTTCACGCCGATCCGCGACCCGAAAGGCATCGGCAACGGCGTTCATATCCATATGAGCTTCCTGTCGGAGGACGGTAAGCCCGCGACCTACGATCCTGCCGGCAAGCACGAGCTTTCGAAAACGGCGGGCCATTTCGTTGCCGGCGTCCTGAAATATCTCGATTCCATCGTCGCCATCACCGCGCCGAGCGCGGTTTCCTACCTGCGGCTGACGCCGCATCGCTGGAGCGCTGCCTTCAACAATCTCGGCTTCCGCGACCGCGAGGCCTCCGTGCGCATCTGCCCGGTGTCCGATTTGAGCGACATCGCCAAGGCGGCGCAGTTCAACTTCGAGTTCCGCGCGGCTGATGCGACGGCAAGCCCTTATCTGCAGCTTGCGGCGTTGGTTCACGCCGGCGTGCAGGGCATCGAGGAAGAACTGGAGGTTCCCGAAGCGACACAGGAAGATCTGTCGCTGCTCGATGCCAAGACACTTAACGAGCGCGGCTATGTCCGCCTGCCGCAGACGCTGGAAGAAGCGCTGCGCCGCTTCAAGGCCAATCCGGTCGTTACCGGCTGGTTCCCGCAAGGTTTTGCCGACGTCTATGTCAAGCACAAGGAAGGCGAACTTGGCTTCCTGAAAGGCAAGACGCAGGAGGAAATCTGCGCGGCCTACGAGGAAGTGTACTAGCCTTCCTGCATCTTCGATCGATCGCCCGCCGGTCCGATTCCGGCGGCGATTGCGCCTGAAACGCCTTCGATTACATCTGCCGGGCAAGACCGCATCCACCAAACGCCTCGTTTGGTGGAAAGGTGCTTTGCCGCCGCCCGAAAACGATTAAGGTGGCCCAATCAATTCTGGCCCACGGCGCTGTTCCAGGCGCGTCGGGGCGGCCAGTGTGGTGGATCAAACAAGAAGATCGAGCAGTCCGCGAGGGAACACGCAGCGACTGCCGGCAGGCAAGCATGAAGGAGATTCCAATGTCGAAAGTGATCAAGGGCGGCACCATCGTTGCGGCCGACAGGACCTATGAGGCCGATATTCTGGTCGAGGGCGAGCACATCGCGGCGATCGGCAAGGATCTCTCCGGCGACACGGTGATCGACGCTGAAGGCGCTTATATCCTGCCCGGCGGCATCGACCCGCACACCCATCTCGAAATGCCCTTCATGGGCACGACGGCTGCCGAAACCTGGGAAAGCGGCACCTTCGCAGCCCTTTCCGGCGGCACTACCATGGTGGTGGATTTCGTCATCCCCGGACCCGGCGGCATGCTGGAGGCGCTGGAGGAGTGGGAGAGCAAGGCTCAGCGTCAGGCATCCTCCGACTATTCCTATCATATGTGCGTGACCAACTGGTCGGAGCAGAACTTCTCCGACATGGCCAAGGTCGTCGACCGCGGCATCAACACCTTCAAGCATTTCATGGCCTACAAGGGCGCGCTGATGGTGAATGACGACGAGATGTTCGCCTCCTTCCAGCGCTGCGCCGCCCTCGGCGCGCTGCCGCTGGTTCATGCCGAAAACGGCGATATCGTTGCCGCCTTACAGCAGAAATATATGGACAGCGGCATGCCCGGCCCGGAGGCCCATGCCTATTCGCGTCCCCCGGAAGTCGAGGGCGAGGCGACCAACCGCGCCATCATGATCGCGGACGCAGCCGGCGTGCCGCTCTATGTCGTCCACGTCTCCTGCGAGCAGAGCCATGAAGCGATCCGACGCGCCCGCCAGAAGGGCATGCGCGTCTATGGCGAGCCGCTGATCCAGCACCTCACGCTGGACGAGCGCGAATACCAGAACCCTGACTGGATGCACGCCGCCCGTCGCGTGATGTCGCCGCCCTTCCGCGACAAGCTCAATCAGGACAGCCTGTGGGCGGGTCTCGCCGCCGGCTCGCTGCAGGTGGTGGCGACCGACCACGCCGCCTTCACCAGCGAACAGAAGACGCTCGGCCTCGACGATTTTCGCAAAATCCCGAACGGCACCGGCGGGCTCGAAGATCGCATGTCGGTGCTGTGGGCGCGCGGCGTGGAGACCGGTCGGCTGACCATGAACGAGTTCGTCGCCGTCACTTCGACCAACATCGCCCAGATCCTCAACATCTACCCGCAGAAGGGTGCGATCCTGCCGGGTTCGGATGCCGATCTCGTGGTCTGGGACCCGAAACTGTCCAAGACGATCTCGGCGGCAAACCAGAAGTCGATCATCGACTACAATGTCTTCGAAGGCTTCAAGGTCAACGGCCTGCCGCGCTACACGCTGTCGCGCGGCGATGTCGTCTGGTCGCATGGCCAGAACGACCAGCCGCAGCCGGGCCGCGGCAAATTCGTCAAGCGTCGCGCCTTCCCGGCGGTCAACCAGGCGCTGTCGAAGTGGAAGGAAATCACCGCCCCGCGCGCCGTCACCCGCTCGGCCGAGCATATGCCGATCGGGGTCTGACCGACGGAGCCGTGTCGCTTCCACCCTTGAGAAATGGCCCGCCTTAATCCCGGCCATTTTTAGGGATCAAGGTGCCCGCGCTGTACCTCCGGAACGTGTTTCGGAGGTGGGGAACGGCGGACATCCAAGGGTTTTGTCGTGAAGCGGTTTGTCGGATTTTCTCTGATTTCTCTTTGCCTTGTGGCCATCGCAGGGTCAGCCCCGGCTGACCAGTTCGACAGCGGCCTGATCCCGTCGCCGCATATCCTGATGCCGGACGGAGCGCCGAGCAGCACCGTCTTCCTGTTCTCCGACAAGCAAGGCTGGTCCGCCGCCGACGAAGACTTTTCAGCACGATTGGCCGGCGATGGCGCAATCGTCGTCGGGGTCGATCTTCCGCAATATCTCCAATCGATCGCCAAAGTGCCGGACGATTGCGCCTATCTGGTCTCGGATATCGAGAACCTCAGCCAGCAGATGCAGCGCTCGGCCGGTTCCTCCAACTACAATCCGCCCATCCTCGCCGGTGCAGGCGAGGGTGGCGGCCTTGTCATGGCAATTGCGGCGCAGACGCCTGCGGCTACCGTCGGCCACACGGTAGCCATCGATCCGACCGCCAGCGTCCCGCTGAACAAGACCTTGTGCAGCGGCGCGGCGCAAAAAGTCACCCCGCAAGGCACGGTCTACGATCTTGAAAAGGGCGAGATGCCCAATCCGATCGATGTAACCTTCACGCCCCAGGCCAACGCTGACGGCCGCGCGCATATTGAGGATTTGCGCAGCCAGGGGTTCGACATCAAGATCAACGATGCGACGACGCCGGCCCAGGCGGCACTTGAGAATTCGATGACCGCCGTGCTCCAGTCGCAGGACGACACCAGTGATATTCCGCTGGTGGAACTGCCGGCAACGCCAGTCCACGACACGATGGCGATCGTCTATTCCGGTGATGGCGGCTGGCGCGATCTCGACAAGTCCATCGGCGGGATTCTTCAGGAAAAGGGCATCCCCACAATCGGGGTGGATTCGCTGCGCTACTTCTGGTCCGAGCGCCCCGCCAAGGATGTGGCGGCGGACCTGAAGCAGATGATGGACAAATATACCGCGCTCTGGAAGGTCAAGCACGTTCTGCTGATCGGCTATTCCTTCGGCGCCGATGTCCTTCCGGCGACCTTCAACGTGCTGGATGAGGCGGACAGGCAGCGCGTCAGCCAGATTTCACTGCTCGGCTTCTCTCCCGACGCATCGTTTGAGGTTTCGGTTGCAGGCTGGCTCGGCACTTCTGATTCCGATTCTGTGCCGACCCTGCCGGAACTCAGCAAGATCGATCCGAAGCTGGTCCAGTGTTTCTACGGTGAAGATGAAGACGACACGGCGTGCCCGAAGTTGGAAGGCGGCCCGGTCGAGGTCATCAAGACTACCGGCGGGCATCACTTCGACGGAGATTACGCAGGCCTCGCCGACAAGATCATAGATGGATTTATACGGCGTACAGGCATGGCCGCGAACACGACGCCATGATCAAATGCAATAGAGAAGTATTGTCGTAATTCTGAAGATTACAATAAGTTAATAAAATAACTCTGCCAATTATGAACATCGTGTCGCACTGTATTTGTGATGCGGCGATGTTTTCTTGCGTATGTGAAAATATGCGTAAGAATTAAATCTTCGTAATGTTCGCAAAAGCTCTAAATTGTGGCGGGATTGCTCCCTAAGTCTTCCCTATCGAATGCATCGGCAGCCGAAATCGGCGAGAACGGCCAGCCTGATCGTCGATACGTCGAATAGACGATTCCAGCATGGAATACGCCACGGCGCTTGGATCAACTCTCGCAGGGACCACGAAAATGTCCTCCAATATTCTTCGCAGACACCGTGTCGCCGCTCTGCTTGGCGCCGCGTTGATCATCACTCCCCTCGTGCTGTCGCCTGTCCTGCGGGCAGGGGCAGCCGAAGCCGTCCAGCCGACGCCGGTAACCGGCATCATGGCACCGTCCGGCTCGTTCGCGCCCATCGTCAATGCCGACAAGCCGGCCGTGGTCACCATCATGACCAAGATGAAGGTCGACGCTTCGGCTTCCGACGACAGCGGCGACGGCCAGCAGCAGCCGTTCAGCGGAAATTCGCCCTTTGACGAGTATTTCCGCCAGTTCTTCGGCGATCAGGGCATGCCGCAGCAGCAGATGAGGCCGCACCGGCCCGACAGCGGCGGCCAGCAGGCCGAAGCTCTGGGCTCAGGCTTCATCATCGCATCGGACGGCACCATCGTGACCAACAACCACGTTGTCGATGGCGCCACCGAGATCAAGGTGGTGCTCGATGACGGCACGGAATTGCCGGCCACCCTCGTCGGCCGCGACGCCAAGAGCGATCTGGCGGTGGTCAAGGTCAAGTTCGACAAGCCGCTGCCGACCGTGAAGTGGGGCGATTCCGACAAGCTTTCGCTCGGCGATCAGGTGCTGGCGATCGGCAACCCGTTCGGCATCGGCACTACCGTCACCGCAGGCATTGTCTCGGCCCGTGGCCGCGACCTGCACAGCGGGCCCTATGACGACTTCATACAGGTCGACGCCGCCATCAACCACGGCAATTCCGGCGGTCCGCTGGTCGCCATGGACGGCTCGGTGGTCGGCATCAACTCGGCCATCTATTCGCCCAATGGCGGCAGCGTTGGTGTCGGCTTTGCCATCCCGTCAGATCAGGCCCAGTCGGTCGTCGCCAAGCTGATCAAGAGCGGCTCGATCGAGCACGGCTATATTGGCGTGCAGATCCAGCCGGTGACTGCCGACGTCGCCAATGCGATCGGCCTCGATCATCCGACGGGCGCGCTGATCGCGCATGTCAGCGACGATTCGCCTGCTTCGGCCGCCGGCCTGAAGACGGGTGACATCGTCACCGCGTTGGGTGGCCGCGACATCAAGGATCCGAAGGATCTTTCCCGCGCCGTGGCGGACGTTTCGCCCGGCACCAAGGAAGATCTCACGGTCTGGCGCAAGGGCTCGAGCGTCAATGTGCCGATCACCGTCGGCCAGAATGGCGACGAGCAGAAGACGGCCTCCGCCGACAGCACGCCGGACCAGTCGTCCGGCCGCAATTCGGTGCCTTCGCTCGGACTGGCTCTGACCGACATCACCCCGCAGGCCCGGCAGGCGCTGAACCTGTCGACCGGTGAGCAGGGCGCGCTTGTAGCTCGCGTCAACCCGGACAAGGCCGGCGCCGAGCAGGGCATCCGCGAGGGCGACCTGATCGTCTCGGTCAACCAGACGCCGGTGAAGAACGCCAGGGAGGCGAGCCGCGCCGTTGCCGAAGCCGGCAAGGCCGGCAAGAAGTCGGTGCTGCTGCTCGTCGAGCGTGGCGACACGCAGACCTTCATCGCCGTACCTTTCGATCACGCCTGATCGTTATTCGCCTCACAAACCGCCCGGACACATGTCCGGGCGGTTTTTGTTTGGATGCTGCCTGAAATTCGACACTGTCATACGAAAATCGACTACCATTCGCGGCCCGAACCGGCCGATTTCGGAGACTGACATGATCCTGTTTGGAAAGCCTTGCCGAGAGGCCAGCGTTAGCTGATGGACCAGCGCGTCATTGAAGAACGCAGCCCGCGCTGGCGGTTGAGTGCGTATTTAGGCTCCATTGCCGCAGTGGCGGTGACGGTCGGCGCATTATGGCTTTTCCATCAGATGACCGCCGGGCTGCGCCTCGACGACATCAAGGCTGCGATAAGTGCCATGCCGGGCACCAGCATAGTGGTGGCGCTTCTGGCAACCGCAGTCAGCTATTGCGCGCTCGCCACCTACGACATCGTCGCCTGCCGCATCGTGGCCCCCGGCAAGGTGCCATGGCACAGCGCCGCACTTTCCGGCATGAGCGGCTACGCCTTCTCGAATTTCCTAGGTTTCCATCTGTTCACCGGCGGCGCGGTCCGTTTCCGCACCTATTCGCGCAGCGGGCTCGACGCCGGCGAGATCAGCCAGGTCGTGCTTCTGACCTGGATGGGCCTATGGCTGGCTTTCACGGCACTTGTCGGCCTGGCGTTGGTGATCGACCCCGACGGCGTGCCGGTCATGAAGATGCTCTATCCGGCCGCCGATCGCCTGGTGGGTGTGGCGCTGCTGGGCGCGTTGGTCGGCCTTTATTTCCTTGCAGGGCCTGAAGGGCGTGAGATCAGGTTCTTCGAGTGGCGCTTTCCCCTGCCGCGCCGAAGCATGGTGCTGGTGCAACTGCTCGTCGGCATCATCGATCTCATGGCGTCGGCCGCCGTGCTCTACGTGCTTCTGCCGGCTGATGCGCAATCTGGCCCCGCGCTCTTCCTGACGGTCTATATGAGCGCGGTCATCCTCGGCTCGATCAGCCATGTGCCGGGCGGTATCGGCGTGTTCGAGGCGACGCTTATCGCCGGTCTTGGCCTGCAGGGCAGGGCGGACATTCTGGCCTCGCTGCTTGCCTATCGGCTCATCTATTATTTCCTGCCGTTCTTCATCGCGGTGGTGGTGCTTGCGGCAATCGAGGCGGGCGTGATCCGCGGCAAACTTGCCGCCCGCTTCGTCGGCTCGGCCAAGGCCATAAAGGCCATCGTGCCGCCGGTGGCAGCCGCAGTCGTCTTCATCTCGGGCGTGGTGCTGCTATTTTCCGGCGCCACCCCCGGCGTGCCGGACCGGCTCGATATGCTGGAAGGATGGCTGCCGCTGACGGTGGTGGAATCGTCGCATTTCCTCGGCAGTCTTACCGGCCTTGCGCTGCTGGTTATCGCCCATGGCCTGCAGCGCCGGCTGTTCTCGGCCTGGGCGGCGGCGGTGGCGGTGCTGTTTGCCGGCGCGGTGTTTTCGCTGATCAAGGGCCTGGACTGGGAAGAGGCGACGACGCTGGCCTTCTCGGCGATGTTCCTTCTGCTCTCGCGGCAGGCCTTCTATCGCCGCTCGCCGCAGCGGTTCGGCCGCATCTCATGGCACTGGCTGGCGCTGGTGGTGTTGACCCTCGTTGCCACCACATGGCTCGGCTTCTTTTCCTACAGCCACGTCGAATACTCGAACGAACTGTTCTGGGAATTCGCGTGGGAAGGCGAGGCGCCGCGCTTCCTGCGCGCAACAGTGGGCCTTCTGATCGCGGTGGCAGCACTTGGCGTCGCCGTCGCGATCAACCGGCCGCCGGTGCGCGCCAGAAAGCAGCCCGCCACAGAGTCGGACGCGGTCGAAGCGGTGATCGCGACTTCGCACGACACGCAGACCAACATCGCCCTGCTAGGCGACAAGGAATTCCTGTGGTCGCCGGACCGCAAGGCATTTCTGATGTATGCGCGGGCAGGGCGCTCGCTCGTCGCCATGGGCGATCCCGTTGGCGACCTCGAACAGGCCGAGGATCTGGTCTGGCAGTTCCGTGACATGGCCGACCGTGAGGCAGGCCGCGCCGTATTCTATGGCGTTCACCCCGACAATCTGCCGCTCTATCTCGACATGGGCTATGCGCTTCTGAAGCTTGGCGAAGTCGCCCGGGTAGATCTTACCCGCTTCACGCTGGAAGGCGGCAAGAACCAGGATTTCCGCTACGCCGACCGCCGCGCCGCCAAGGAAGGGCTGGTCTTCGAAATCGTGCCGAGGGCGGGCGTGCCGGCCATCATGGACGAACTGCGGCAGGTCTCCGACGTCTGGCTTGCCGAGAAGAGCGGCGGCGAGAAGAGCTTTTCGCTCGGCTACTTCGACCCGGCCTATCTCTCGCATTTCGACTGCGCGGTGATGCGCCACGAAGGCCACATCGTCGCCTTCGCCAATATCTGGCGCAGCGGCGGGATGAACGAAATGTCCGTCGACCTTATGCGCTACCGTCCGGGTGTCTCGAAGATTCTCATGGACGCGCTGTTCGTCCGCATCCTGCTCTATGCGCAGTCCGAAGGGTATCGCTGGTTCAATCTCGGTGCTGCACCCCTGTCCGGGCTTTCCGACCACGCTCTGGCGTCGCGCTGGAACCGCATGGGAACGTTCCTGTTCCGTCACGGCGACGACTTTTACAATTTCGAGGGCCTGCGCTCTTTCAAGCAGAAGTTCTCGCCGGTTTGGACGCCGCAATATCTGGCCTGCCCCGGCGGTCTCAACATTCCGCAGGTGCTGCTCGACGTGAACGCGCTGATTTCCGGCGGTATCGGCAAGTTCATCGGCTCGGGCTCGCGCAAGCCAAAGCGCCGGCCCAAGCCCAAGGTGGCGGAGCCGGCATAAGGCTTAGTCCGCGGGCCCGGGGAATGTTGAAATGTCTAGGAAAACAGAGCGGACAAAGGGTAAGGCAATGCCAGCGGCGGCATATCCTCCCGCGCGAAATATCTAAGCGATTTTGTCTCGTTGTCCGTCCACGATCCTTGATCTGCAAGAATCTGGCATCTGAATAGTGTGACGACGTATTCGACTTGATCGCCATTCGGGTAGGTGTACCGAAACTCTTTTCCACCAAAGACGCCGAGAATAGCGGTTGGGGTGACCGTAAGGCCAGTTTCCTCCATCACCTCCCGAATGACGGCCTCCTGCGGCGTCTCGCCAGGTTCGATTGCGCCAGCAGGCAGGCTCCATCCTTCGCCCGAAGCTTTTTCCTGCAGAAGCAGATTGCCCGCATGGTCATGAATGACAGCGGCAACGGAGGGAAGCAGAAGTAGGCGGCTTCCGATCAAACCGCGAAGCTCCATCAGATAGGATGTCATTCAGGCGCTTTCTTTTGGAGTGAAAACCCAATGTTGAATGTCGGGGAGGCCGATTCTTGGCCCAGCCTATCGGAAACAGGCTCTCGCGCTAATCGGGCAGGGCGGCTCTTGCGCGTGCTTCCAGTTCCTTCTCGTGATGACGGAAGAACCAGATGCCGGCAATAAGCCCGACGACAACGACGAGCAGCAGCAGGAGGCTGACAGGCCCGGCGACGGCCTTTATGCGTTCGCCGAAGAAATAGGCGCCGCCGCCGAAGAGCAGCGCCCAGCAGATGCCGCCGGCCGCATTCATAATCAGGAAATGCGGCCAGGCCATGCGGTTTGCACCCGCCAGCACAGCCGCGAAGGCGCGCAGAAAGGCGACGAAGCGGCCGAAGAACACGATCTTCCCGCCATGCTTCAGGAACAGATACTGGCCGACCTTGAGCCGGCCTTCATCCAGCCCGATGCGGCTGCCATGCTTGATGAGCAGCTTCAGACCGACGGAGCGGCCGATGAGATAACCGATATTGTCACCGACGATGGCCCCGCCGGCTGCGATGGTGACGACATGCAGGATCTCTATGCGATGGGTCGCGCCGGCATAAAGCGCTGCCGAGACCAGCGCCGTTTCGCCGGGCATCGGCACGCCCATGCTCTCGCACATCACCACGGCAAAAAGCACCCACAGCCCGTATGTGTGGATCAGGTGATGAAGTGTGTCCGGGGACAGGAGATCGAGCATACAGCCCTATGAAATGCATATGACGAGACAGACGGCACGTGCCGCCTTTCAAGCATAGAGCATCGCCATACGGCAAAAACGCGTCAAGTGTTCGACCGCAAGGTCAGGCAATTTCCGCCAGCATTTCCCGTGCTGGTGCTGCACCCTTCATCAGCAGGCCGAAAAGATCGCGCGGATCTTTCGGCTCGGCCACGAGGTCGATCTCGGAATAGAATGCGGTGCCCTGCACAAGATCGCGCAGGAACCGCAGCATGGAAAAATCCTCGATGGCGAAACCGACGGAATCGAAAAGCGTGATCTGCTTGTCCGAAGATCGGCCGGCCTTCTGCCCGGTAATGACCTGCCAAAGTTCGGTCACCGGATAGTCCGCGTCGAGCTGCTGGATTTCACCCTCGATGCGGGTCTGGGGCGGGAATTCGACGAATATGTCGGACTTCAGCAGGATGTCGCGGTGAAGTTCGGTCTTGCCGGGGCAGTCGCCACCGACCGCGTTCAGGTGCACGCCCGCGCCGACCATGTTGTCGGACAGGATCGTCGCGAGCTTCTTGTCGGCTGTGGCCGTGGTGATGATGTCAGCACCAAGAACGGCTTCTTCCGCACTTGGCGCATGGGTGATGACGAAGCCGGAATTTTCCAGGTTGCGCGAGAACTTCGCTGCAGCTTCCGGGTCGATATCGAAGACCTGAAGGTGGCGGATGCCAAGGACCGTCTTGAACGCCGTCGCCTGGAATTCCGACTGTGCGCCGAGGCCGATCATCGCCATCGTGCGCGCGTCCTTGCGCGCCAGATATTTGGCCGCCATGGCCGACGTCGCTGCCGTGCGCAGTGCGGTCGATATGGTCATTTCAGCCAGGAATTCGGGATAGCCGGTGTGCATATTGGCGAGCACGCCAAATGCAGTCACGGTCTGAAGCCCGTGCAGCGGGTTTTCCGGGTGGCCGTTGACGAATTTGAAGGCGTAGAGATCATGGTCGCTGGCCGGCATCAGCTCGATCACGCCATTGGGGGCGTGGGCCGCGATGCGGGGCGTCTTGTCGAAATCTTCCCAGCGCGAAAAGTCCTGCTCCAGATATTTCACGAGCTTGAGAAGCAATGTCTCCAACCCGACCGAAGCGACCAGATCCGCGATGTTTTTCGTGCCGACGAATTGAACCACAATCTACCCCAACCACCTGTTCCAGCATCTCCGCCGGATGACCAAATTGGTAGACTAGCGACGCTCTCGGCCAATCGATACGACACTTTCTTGCATAATCGCCAACCCGGTTGATAAATATCGCAGCGGTTTTGTCAGTATCGACAATACCTCTAATTGGGCATTCCCCGCTGCCGACTCATTTTGGCAGGCACCGTGACGCTCTGAAATTCCTATGATAATTGTGCCGCTGAAGGGCTCATCGGCAACAGGAGAGGTTCGATGATTAAACGCTTGTCTTTGGCGGCGGTTTTGACGGTTACGGCTTTGACGCTTGGCGGTTGCAATACGCCGGAGCAACGCGCACTCGGCGGTGGCGCGATCGGTGCGGGCGTGGGTGCGCTGGCCGGCCAGGCGATCGGCGGCAACACCGGAAGCACGGTTGCCGGCGCTCTTATCGGTGGCGTCGCGGGTGCAGCCCTCGGTGCGGCGACAACGCCCGGCCGTTGCGTCTATCAGCAGTATGATCGTCGCGGCCGGCCGCTCTACGACCGCTACGGCAATCCGCGCACATATGAGGCGCCCTGCAACTGATCCCCGGATTTCAGGTTTGACCTGATCCATGGCCCGCCGCTCCTAAAGGAATGGCGGGCTTTTTGCGTCGCATTGCGTGGTCGATGGAGATGCGCTGCGAGCGCTATTGCCAGAGATTGTATTTCTGCCAATCAGCCTCGGCGATTGCGTCGCCGATCTGGTATTCGAACGACAGCACCTTCATGTGATCCGGTGCGGTCTTGCAGACATAGGCGAGCTTGTACCATTCGCCCTTGCTGCGAAACGCAGCCCCCGGGCTTTCGATGGCGTCGGTGAGCATTGTCGGCGTCGCCATCGCATAGGCAACGACGCGATCCGGCTTGTAGTGAGAGCCGTCTTTGCCGATGCGATCAAGCGCTTCGGCGTCGCAACGCTGCTCAAGTCGCGTTTCGGGATCGAGTTTCAGCAGGCCGGCCTTGAGGGCGCCGTCGAGCGCCATGGCCGGTGAAGCGAGAACCACAACGGCGAGTGTCAGGAGACAGATTTTCCTCATGGTTACTCCTGCACCATAGGATCGAGCCTAAATCAAGGCATCAGGAGGACCATGGGAACCGGAACGCGCGTTTTATCGTTTCCTCCGCGATCAGCCAGAAAGGGAGAGATCATGTCTCGCAAATTGTTCCTTGCCGCATTGCTTGCAGGAGGCCTGATAAGCGCTCCGGCCCTGGCTCAGACCGCAGCGCCTGCCACGCCGCCCGACAACGGAAAGAAGTTGTCGGAGATCATCGCCAAGATCGAGCAGCGGGATCAGTTCCGCTATATCGGGGAGATCGACTGGGACGAGGAAGGTTTTTACGAGATCACATACTATACGACCGACAAGGCCAAGGTCGAAATAAAGATCGACCCGGCCACGGGTGAGCCGAAATAGCGGTCAAATTCGACCGGCTCGCGACTTCGGTGCTCGATAGAGACACGGTGCTCTAGATAGCTTCGAGGGGGCGGTTTTCAGCTCTGCCGACTTGTTTGAAGGTCGCCCTTCCGATCGAGGGCGTCTTGTTGCCCTGCGCCAAGCTTATGCCCTCCGCATATGCGCGCGTGCGTATTGCGCCGACGGAGCGGTTGAACCGCCTTGCAATTGCGGTCACGCTTTCCTGCTTGCCGGCCATGCGCCGCAACTGGGCGATGTCCTCCGGCGTCCAATGCTTGTATCTGCCTGAATACTGGCTCTCGTAACGGTTCACGGCACACCTCTGCTCTGTACGAAATACGTTCCAGAGCCCAGGCCGGATGAACTGCCCGTCGCCGAGCCCACGTACATCTGAGCGAATTTGACAACCGGCACTCATTGCCGTCGTCACCAGCACTATGGCTCTTTTTCCTTTCGATTGCACCACCCATACGGGTGGAATGAAGAAAAAGTGAAGATAAGGATAACGACGAACCGGATGATGACTTGCCTGACTTCGCCTCGGTGCCAGTTTAAGACAAGCTTTACCATGATCATCCATCGTCATCCGATTGAATACCGCCCCGCCCGGTAGAAGGGTGGTTCAGGCAACGAAATTGGCCCGCCGTTCCACGAAGAGCGGCGGGCTTTTTATGTTTAGCGACTGGCCGGGAAGATCAAAATTATGTCGTTCCGAGACGCCGTTGCCGGGATGAAAATAAAAGTTGCTCCCATTTCCGTTACCAGATGCTGCTCTAGGTAACGAAGTGGTGATCAATTGTATCTGCCTCCGCGGCACGGCAGATGGTATTCGGCTAAAAGTGGAACAGAACGTTCGTTCCGGGGGAGTTCATTGAAAGCGTATTTCGTTCGCATAGCTGCGGACCAACAGGTTGTGGGCCTCTTCGTTGCACCGTCGCTTTCGATGCTGGCGGCGCTTGTCGATGAGTGCGTCGATCCGAACGAGTGCGAATACGCCCCGGCGCGGATGGGCGGCATCATGGTTGCGGGCAAGGCACACGCGACCTGGCCATTGACGGACGCCGCCGACGAGGAAGCCGGCCAGTACGAAAATCCGACGGGTATCGAGGGCAGTGTTCTTTCCCAGCAATGGGAAGATGACTTGCGTTACGTGCCGGCTGCCCTGGAATGGAAGCCGCTCGCACAGGAAGCCGGCGCGCTGACGAAAGCCAAGCTGGTTTCGAAAAGCCACGGCAAATAATCCCAAAGCACGTCGCCGGTACGCGCCGGCAGTTTCCTGACGGCCCTTTGCTTCGGCTTCGCGCTGAAATCCCTGATTTTTGCGGGACTGGATTGTCCGGGAGCCGACATGCCGGCGGCGGCTCTCAAACGTCGCCCCTTGCCATTCATTGCACCCCGGACAGCTTGAAAAATAGTGCGATCGCAGATCGCACTATTGTGTAGCGGTGAGATCGCAATATAGTGCGGTTCGGCCGGTGTTGGAGGGCTGGCGGCAAACGCCGCCGGAAAACAATGAATTAGGCAAAAGTCGTCCGCCAGGGTTTGAGCGGCGGCGAAGCGCGGTCGTAATCGGGCGATTAAACTGGGAGGAGCATGACATGAACTGGAAGACGACGGCGACGGCAGTAGGCCTCGCATTGTTGGCGATGACGGGTCTCGCCCGCGCCGAGGGTGAACTGAACATCTACAACTGGGGCAACTACACCAGCCCGGAGATGATCAAGAAGTTCGAGGACGCCTACAAGGTCAAGGTTACCGTCACTGACTATGATTCCAACGACACTGCGCTGGCGAAGGTCCGCCAGGGCGGCCACGGCTTCGACATGGTTGTCCCTTCCGCCTCGGTGGTGAAAGTGTGGATCGACGAGGGTCTGGTTCTCGAAAGCCGTCCCGACCAGATGGAGAATTTCAAAAATGTCGATCCCCGCTGGGTCGATGTGCCGTTCGATCCGGGCCGTCATTACTCGGTGCCGTGGCAGTGGGGCACCACCGGCGTGACGGTCAATACTTCCGTGTACTCCGGCGATGTGAACACCTCGGCGATCTTCATGGATCCGCCGGCCGAACTCGTCGGCAAGGTCAATGTCGTGCCGGAAATGTCGGATGTCATGTATCTGGCCATTGCCTATGTCGGCGGCGAGCCCTGCACCGGCGACAAAGAAGTGTTGAAGAAGGTGCGCGACATGCTGGTTGCGGCCAAGCCGAAATGGCTGTCGATGGATTTCGGCAACATCGAGAAATACATCAAGGGCGATATTTCGGCCGGTGTAAACTGGAACGGCGCGTCCTTCCGCTCGCGGCTGAAGAACGACAAGATCGTCTATGGCTATCCGAAGGAAGGCTATCCGATCTGGATGGACAATCTTATGATCATCAAGGACGCCAAGAACACCGAAAATGCCAGGCTGTTCATGAACTTCGTCATGGACCCGGAAAATGCCGCGATGCTTTCCAGCTTCGCCCGCTACGCCAATGGCATCAAGGGTTCGGAAGCTTTCCTGCCGGAAGACATGAAGGATGCGCCCGAGGTCAATATCCCGGCCGAATTTGCTGCGAACGGCAATTTCAACCTCGCCTGCGCGCCGGATGTGCAGGCGCTCTACACCCGGATCTGGACCGATCTCCTGAAGTGATCTCGACGCGCCGCCCGGTTCGCCGGGCGGCGGCTTCCCTGAACAAGAGGTGTTGCATGGCGCTCGATCCGGAAATCAAGGCGATGCTCGACCGGCTCGCGGCCGGGCAAGCTTCGTCGCAGCAGGAGGTCACGCTGCAAAGCGCGCGCCGCGACTATCGCGCGCAATACCGCGAAATGAGCCGCGCGCCCGAAGGTGACGTGTCCGAAGCCACGGTTCGGCTGCCGGGCGGCCATGCCGATGCCTCCCTTCGTATCTACACGCCTGCCGATCTTTCCGGGTCGGCGCCGGTGATCCTCTACCTGCATGGCGGCGGCTTCGTGCTCGGCGATGCCGACACCTATGCGCTGCAATCGGCCCGCATTGCGCTCGAATGCGGGGCGGTGGTCGCCTTTCTGGAATATCGCCTGGCGCCGGAGCACCCGTTCCCCGCGGCTCTTGAAGACACGCTGCTCGCGGTGAACTGGATTGCCGGCAACGCCGCATCGATCGCCGGCGATGCTAGCCGTTTCATGCTGATGGGCGACAGCGCCGGCGCAAACCTGTCGATCGCGGCCATGCTGCAGGATCGGGCGCCATTCAAGGGTGCATGCCTTCTCTACCCGCTGGTCGATGCGCGGCCCTATCTCGGCCTCGCGTCGAAATCAGCGTCGGACGAAGCTTTCGCCACCGGCCATTATCTGGAATTCGCCGAGACCGAGTATTTCGCCAGGGCCTATCTGCCGGATCGCGCCCTGGCGTCCGATCCCCGGGTTTCTCCCGTGCTGGCCGCGGATTTGAGCGGGCTGCCGCCGATCCTGTTCTACGGCGCCGAGAACGACATCCTGCGCGATCAGGGCAGCGCGTTTGCCGAACAGTTGAAGGCTGCGGGCAACAATGTGAAATACCGCTGCTTCGACGGCCTCATCCACAATTTCATGCAGCATTCCGGCATTTCGAAGCGCTCCGATGCGGCCTTTCTGGAAGTTTGCGGTGCCGTGAAACAGATGCTTGCGGCATAACGTATCGAAATGACCGCTTTGCCTTTTCGTGTCGAAAGCCTGCACATCTATCCGCTGAAGTCCGGTGCCGGCCTGACGGTCGAAACCGCACGGCTTGAGCCGGAAGGGCTCGTCGGCGACCGGCGCATGATGGTCGTGGACGAAGAGGGAAACTGCATCACCGCCCGCAAGACTTCGAAGCTGATGCAGGTGCGCACGCATCTCGATGGCGACGAGGTGGTGCTGACTGCGCCCGACATGCCGGTGCTTGGCTTTGCGCGTGGCTCTCTGCGCCGGACCGACACGGTGACAATCTGGGGTGACAGCGTGATCGCGCTGGACGCCGGGGACGACGTTTCGCAATGGCTGCAGGATTTTCTCGGCAGGCCGTGCCGCCTTGTGGTGAAGGGCGGCCAGACCCATCGCCCGCTCGGATTGGGCGGTGGCGGCACCGTCAGCTTTGCCGATACTGCGCCGCTGCTTCTGACCAATGCGGCATCGCTTGCCGACATGAACCGCTTCCTCGAAACCGAGGCTGAAATGCAGCGGTTCCGGCCTAATCTGGTCGTCACCGGGCCGGACGCCTATGCGGAAGACGGCTGGGCGTCGGTGCGCATCGGCGCGATCGAGTTCGAGGTGGCGGGCGCGTGCGACCGCTGCGTCATGATCACGCTCGATCCGCACACGGGCGAGGGCCGACCGGATCACGAGCCTCTTGCCCTGCTGGGCAAGCAGCGGCGCGGCGAGGACGGCAAGGCCTATTTCGGCCAGTTCCTGATCCCGCGCACCATGGGACGATTGACTGTCGGCGACCCTGTCGAAGTGCTTGCACGCAAAGTCCCGATCACCATCCTGCCGGGCTCTGCCGTGCCCGTCACGCGGCTGCCTTCGACTGCCGGCGCCACAGGTGCCTCGAATGCCCGCGGGCGCGAAAGGCTGCTTCGTTGCGTGGCCGTCATCGACGAAACGCACGACTTCCGCACCTTCCGCTTCCAGCTGGAGCCGGGCGAGGCCATCGACTACAAGCCCGGCCAGTTCATCACGCTGCTGCTCGATATCGACGGGCAGACTGTGCGGCGCAACTATACGATTTCTTCGTCGCCGTCGCGGCCGCACCATATTTCAGTGACGGTCAAGCGGGTCGAAGGCGGTCACATCTCGAACTGGCTGCACGACACGCTGAAGCCGGGCGACACCCTTCGCTCACTCGGTCCTAATGGCCGCTTCCATCTTGCGGCCGCCGGTTCCGTCGAGCGCCTGCTGCTGTTGTCGGCCGGCAGCGGCATCACGCCGATGATGTCGATGCTGCGCTTCATTGCTGATGCCAACCTGCCGCTCGATATCCATTTCCACCACAGTGCGCGCAATGCGGAGGATGTCTCTTTTCTCCATGAACTGGCACTGCTGCGCCGGCAGATGGGTGGACGGCTGCGGCTATCCTGGAATCTCACCGGCGCCAACGCCGCGGAGGAGATGCTTGCGTCCACCCGCTTCGGAGAAGATAGCCGGCCCAATGTCTTGACCGGACGGCTCGATGAGGCTGTGCTGCGCGCGGCCTGTCCTGATCTTGCCGACCGCCTCGTCTTCTGCTGCGGACCCGATGGGTTTCGCAGCAAGGCCCGGCAGATCTATGAGGTCTGGCAGCCCACGCCGAAACACCCGTTTCTGGAGGAAACCTTCGGCCCGGATCGCTCGGCTGCACCGGAAACCGAGATAGGCGCCTACAAGGTGTCCTTCCTGAAGAGCGGCAAGTCGGTAGAAGGCGAGGGGGGCGTCACCGTGCTGGAACTCGCCCGCAAGGCTGGCGTTGAACTGCCTGCCGATTGCGAGGCCGGCATCTGTGGCACCTGCCGCTGCAAGGTCGTTTCGGGCGAATGGCGCATTGCTCCAAACGCCGCCGATCCCGAACGCGCGGCGTTGTCGGAGGATGAAAAGCAGTCAGGCTACATCCTGGCCTGCTCGACCAACCCGGTCGGCGCCGTCGAACTGGAGATCTGACGAGACGGGGTTTCCTGCTGCCGTCAGGCGCGCGCTTCGGGGAATTTGACGTGTTTCAGAAGATGCGTTGCGCCGTCATTTATGTCGCGTGTTATGGCTGCGCGTGCCCGCGCGCCATCATGTTCCTCGATCGCAGCCACTGCTTCCTCGTGGTAGTCGATGTCGAGAATGGACGCGAGATTGTTCTCGAACCCGGTTGTCAGGTTCCGCAGAAACGGGCCCACCTGCATCCATACGGTTTCGATCAGGAAGATCATCTGTTCGTTGCCACAATGGCGGTAGATGGAGAACTTGAAATTGTAGTTCTTGCGCAGATAGTCGTCGATGTCGCCCTTGCGGGCCGCCTCGGTCAGCTCGGTGCAATGGCGGCGGACCGTGCGCAGGTTGTTTCCGTTGATGCGCTGGGCGGCGAGTTCGGTTGCCGAACCTTCCAGGATCATGCGCACGGCAGTCAGTTCCGAGAACCGGGCAGCGGAAATCATCGGCACTTCCATGCTGCCGTTGGGCATCGGGCTCAGCGCCCGCAGCGCCTGCAGGCGCATGAAGGCACTGCGCACCGGCATGTCGCTGGTGCCGAGTTCCTTGGCGACCTTGCGCGACGTCAGCTTCTGGCCGGGTGCGAACTGGCCCGACATCAGCGCCCGCACAAGCTCGAGATAGACCTTCTCGTGCAGGGGAACGGTGTCGACTGCAGTCAGTCCGAATTGGGTTTTATCGGCCATTGGCGGTGTGCTGCTTCATGCGTCCTGAAACTACGCAGATGGCTTTATCTGCCGCTATGAAAATAAAGGTGCTGAACAATACCTGACTGCGGAAGTCAGCGATTTTTCAAGTAGATAATAGACGCTTGATCCGCAAAGCCGCAAGCGGCGATGTCACGTTATCTACGGTTGTTCGCAGGCAGCGCGGCATGAAATTCCGCCTATATTTTCCTGTCGGTAGGATCATGGTTCTCGAACTATCGGCTGCGAGCGTCGTGATTTCCCATTTGCGGTAACATCTGGCAACAATATTTTATCCAACTTTCGAGGCCCTTGACGCGTTGTCCCATTTCTTATGCTAATGGGCTGCCTGATCACTCGTGATCACCAAGTGAGGAATTCGATCCATGCGTAAAATGATCATTGCACTAGCCGCTGTAGTTGCACTGAGCGGCTGTACCTCAACCGAACGGGATGTTGGTATAGGTGCGGGTGCCGGCGCCATCATCGGTGGTATTGCTGGCGGCGGCAGAGGCGCGCTGATCGGTGCCGGCGCGGGTGCACTCGGCGGCCTGCTGGTGCGCAACCTGCGCAACGGCTACTGCCAGTATCGCGACCGTCACGGCCGCATCTACACCGCGCGCTGCCGGTGATAGGTTAGCCAGCACCGAAGATTGCGAGGTTTTCGCGGTCTAGTTGAGACAAACTGATGCCAGCTCTGTATTTCGGGCTGGCATCAGCCGTTTGCAGGCGGTTTTCCTTGAAATCTTTCAATCACCGCCGATCACCACATCCGACGCAGAAGCGCCCGGCACTTGTTGAGTCCGACCCCGACTGACATTCCGATAAACGTGTCCCCGACCTCGCCGGTCTGGGTCATGATGCCGATATCGACGCCTACAATCGCAATCCCCTTAAGTGCCTCAAGGGCATCTTCGGCCAATTCTGGTTGCGGATTTTGCGCGAACTCCGGATCCTTTGCGTATCGGCAGCATACATCCCGGATGAGCCGGATTTTTCCTTCGACTCTGTCGAAATCGAAATCGTCGATCACGCCGAGGAGACCGGAGAGTTCATCCGCTACATGAATGGTGGCACCTTCGTTGACACCAGACTGGCGTAGAACCTCTCCCTCAACGTCACGAAAGCGCTGGACAAAGCGTTCGAATTCTTCACCTTCGCGCGGCATCCCTTGAGTTGCGCGACGCCCGACCTCGACACACTCGCGCAGGTCCGCTTCAAAATCAGGGTCTTCAACCAGATCGGAGAAAGCCCGGCAGGCTTCTTGCATCACCGCGACTGCATCTTCACGCGGCATCACGTCACCCCGCGTCAATGCCCTTCTTTCTTCAATGCGGCTGATAACTCTGCCCCAATACTGCGGGTCTTTGAGTATTCCCATGGCCCCCTCCGCACATCTTGCAGAAAGTTACGGGCATATAATCAAGTCTGCATAGTTCTCAAAATGGTGGAGGTGTGATCATCAAGCTGAAATCGCTCGAAAAAAATGGTGCCCAGACGCGGATTCGAACCACGGACACGCGGATTTTCAATCCGCTGCTCTACCAGCTGAGCTATCTGGGCCTATTGGGGAACCCGGTTTGAGCCGGTTCCCCACTTTGCGGGGGCTTGGCAACCCCTGGAAAGCGGGTGGGTTATAGCACGAGATTTCTGGCTGTCCAGCGCCTGAAAGCCGATTGCGACAAGAAAGAACGAAAGCCGCTGGAAAGTCAGCCGGCGTCAGGCCGTGATCCCGAAAAGCGGTGACCGGTTTTCGCAAAAGATCACGGTCAACCCTAGAGTGCCGTGACGTTTCCTTGAATCGTCATCGCACTCTAGGGTATTGATTTTGAGCCATGATCCCGAAAAGTCTGCAGCTTTTCGGGATCATGCCCTAATTCGAGGGGTCGTCGCCTTGCTCTTCCTCGTCGTCGCGAACCGGAATGGCATAGCTGCCGGAAAGCCAGCGGTTGAGGTCGACATTCTTGCACCGCGTCGAGCAGAACGGGTAGGTTTCGCGCGCAGATGGCTTGCCGCATTCGGGGCAGGGCCGCTTCGGGCGCAGCGGCGTGACGTTGCCTGGGGCGTCGGCACTCATGCCCGCGCTCCCGACAGCCAGTTGAAATGCACCTTGAAGCCTTCCGCAGTCAGCAGGCCGACCGTCTCGTAGAGCGGCAGGCCGACGACATTGGTGTAGGAGCCGACGAGCTTGACGACGAAGGTGCCGGCCAGTCCCTGCACGGCATAACCGCCGGCCTTGCCGCGCCATTCGCCCGAAGCGAGATAGCTTTCCAGTTCCTCGCGGCCCAGCCGCTTGAAGCGCACGCGTGTTTCCACCAGCCGCTGGCGCAGCTTGCCGTCCGGCGTGATCAGGCAGACGCCGGAATATACGCGGTGCGAGCGGCCGGAAAGAAGCTTCAGGCAGTTCGAAGCTTCATCGATCAATTCGGCCTTGGGCAGGATCCGCCGCCCGACGGCAACGACGGTATCGGCGGCCAGGATGAAGGCACCGGCAAAGTCAGGTTCGGTCTTCAGCGATTCGAGGGCCTTCTCGGCCTTGGCCTTGGACAGGCGCTTGGCCAGCGAGCGCGGATGCTCGGCGCGCAGCGGCGTCTCGTCGACATCGGCCGGCAGCAGCCGGTCGGGCTCGAGGCCCGCCTGCTGCAGAAGCTCGATCCGGCGCGGCGAAGCCGAGGCAAGCACAAGCTTCTGGAAAGCGCTCATCTAATTCCCGTCGGTTGGAAAACGCGACTCGCGAACCGTCTTACTTGAAACGGTAGGTGATGCGGCCCTTGGTCAGGTCGTATGGCGTCATTTCGACGAGGACCTTGTCGCCCGTCAGCACGCGGATGCGGTTCTTGCGCATGCGGCCGGCCGTGTGGGCAATGATTTCGTGTTCGTTTTCGAGCTTGACGCGAAACATCGCGTTCGGCAGCAGTTCTGTTACCGTGCCCGGAAACTCGAGGACTTCTTCCTTCGGCATTCTTTACCTTTGGTCTGGATTGTATTTCGGCACGCCGGCCGGAATTTCGGCGGAACCTATATGATTATATGCTCTTTGTGAACACGCTTAATCGACGTAGGCCCAGTGGCCTTCACGGAAGGAAACGCTGGGCGATTCTGGCTTTCAGCCGCTCGCGCACATCGCGGTAGGCAGCCATGATCTGCTCGCGCGTGCCGGTCGCCGTGGTCGGGTCGGCTGTCGGCCAGTATTCGACATCGACGGCCATGGAGCGCGTGAGTTCCAGTGCTGCGTGATGTGCCTCCGGTGCTAGCGTCACGATCAGGTCGAAATAATCGTCCTCCAGCTCGTCCAGCGAACGCGGCTGGCGATCGTTCAGCGACAGCCCGTCTTCGGCAAGTACGGCATCGACGAAAGGGTCGCGCTCGCCCGTGCGCACGCCTGCCGAGGCGACGAAGGTCGTAGCCGGCAGCACCTTTCGGGCCAGAAGCTCAGCCATGGGAGAGCGCACGGCATTCATGCCGCACATGAACAGGATGGATCGGGGAGGGGGCGCTGCTTCAGCCAGGACTAACCCCGCCAGTGCAATACGCAGACGAGCGTGAAGACGCGGCGCGCCGTGTCGAAATCGATGTCGATCTTGCCGGCAAGCCGGTCCATCAGCGTCTGCGAGCCTTCGTTGTGAAGTCCCCTGCGGCCCATGTCGATCGCCTCGATCTGGCTCGGCGTGGAAGTGCGGATGGCCTCGTAATAGCTCTCGCAGACCATGAAATAATCTTTGACGATGCGGCGGAACGGCGTCAGCGAGAGGATATGGGTCATCACCGGGCTGTCGTCTTCGTGCGTGATGGCAAAGACCAGCCGGGAATCGATCATCGAGAGTTTCAGCTTGTAGGGTCCGTTGCCCTCGTCATTGGCCGGCTGAAAGCTGTTTTCCTCGATGAGGTCGAAAATCGCCACGGCCCGCTCGTGCTCGATGTCGGGCGTCGAACGGCCGATCGATTCGTCAAGCGCGACGTCGATCAGTCTGGAGCGTTGGCGGGTGACGTCGTCCATCCCTCACTCTTGCAGGTTCAATCTGATGGCGACGGAGCGGCCATGCGCGTCGAGCCCTTCGGCCGTGGCGAGTGCTATCGCCGCCGGCGCCAGCGCGCGCAACTGGTCGGGCCCGAGTTTCAGGAGCGACGTGCGCTTCATGAAATCCAGCACCGAAAGCCCGGAGGAGAAGCGTGCGGATCGTGCCGTCGGCAGCACATGGTTCGAGCCGCCGACATAGTCGCCGATGACTTCGGGCGTATGGCGCCCGATGAAGATCGCGCCGGCATTGCGGATTTTGGGCAGCAGCGCTTCAGGGTCGGCGACGGCGAGTTCGAGATGCTCGGCAGCGATACGGTTGGCGAGCGGGATCGCCTGGTCGATATCCTTCACCAGGATCACCGCACCGAAATCGCGCCAGCTTGCCGCTGCGGTTTCCGCCCGCGATAGCGACTTGAGCTGGCGTTCGACGGCTGCCTCGACCGCCTTGCCGAACCCTGCGTCGTCGGTGATCAGGATCGACTGTGCCGATTCGTCGTGCTCGGCCTGCGCCAGAAGATCGGCGGCGATCCAGTCAGGATCATTGTCCGCGTCGGCGACGACCAGCACTTCCGACGGGCCGGCGATCATGTCGATGCCGACCGTGCCGAACACCTGCCGCTTGGCCGCAGCAACATAGGCATTGCCCGGCCCGACGATCTTGGCTACCGGCGCGATCGTTTCGGTGCCATAGGCAAGGGCAGCCACGGCCTGCGCGCCGCCGATGCGATAGATTTCGCTGACGCCGGCAATATCGGCCGCCACCAGAACCAGCGGATTGATGGTTCCGCCCGTGGCCGGCACGACCATGACGATGCGCTCGACACCGGCAACGACAGCCGGAACCGCATTCATCAGCACGGAGCTGGGATAGCTTGCCGTGCCGCCCGGCACATAGAGGCCGACCGCCTCGACGGCGGTCCAGCGGGAGCCGAGTTCGACGCCGATCGGGTCGACGTAGCGGTCGTCCTGCGGACGCTGGCGCTGATGGTGCGAGCGGATGCGGTCACGGGCGAATTTCAGTGCTTCCACGGTCGCTGGGTTGGCATCGCGATAGGCTTGCGCGATATCTTCCTTCGACACGGCGATGCCGAGCTTGTCCAGATCGGCACGGTCGAACTTCAGCGTCAATTCCTTGAGCACAGCGTCGCCGCGTGCGCGCACATCGGCAATGATGGCCCGCACCACTGCATCCACATCCGGCGAAGCTTCACGCTTGGTCGTCAGAAACGCCGCAAAGCGCGTCTCGAAATCGGCATCGGATGTGTTGAGCGTAATTGCCATTTTTTATGAGAACTCGTCATGCTTTGTGTATGGGGCGGGAACTTGCTTCCCATGCAGCGCCCAGATCGGCCAGGCGCGCTTCGATGCACTCGACCTGCAGCGCGATTGCGCCGCCGCCGGCGAAAATCAGTTCGATGGCGCCGGCCGGTGCGTCTCTTTCGTGAAATTGTATCGCCAGGAGAGAGAGCACGTCCTCGGGCTTTTCGCGGTCGATGCCGGTTGCCCTGACGCCGAGCACGCGGTTGAAATCCAGCACGCTCTTGCGGCGCTCATAATGCGGACGGAAGAAGCCGGTCCTGGTTTCCCAGGCGAAACGGTTGACGCTCATGATGAAGCGTTTGGCCGACGCGGAAAAATCCAGGTCGCCGACCTTCATGACGGCGTCCTGGACATGCGCCGAGACGATCTTCAAATCCTGTTCGTCGAGTGCGACGAGTTTAAGCTGGTCCATATCCGCGCCGGCGCCTGTGCGAAGGTTTCTGGCCTTGTGTTATGCGGTCTTGGCAAAGCACGCAACCGAAACGCCAGCCGGCGCGGAGCAGTTCCTACGAAGACAGGCGCTCGATGGTCGCACCACAGCCGGAAAGCTTCTCTTCAAGCCGCTCGAAACCGCGATCGAGGTGATAGACGCGGTTGACCACGGTTTCACCTTCGGCAGCCAGCCCGGCGATGACCAGCGACACCGAAGCGCGCAGGTCCGTCGCCATCACCGGCGCGCCCTTGAGCTTCGAAACGCCCTCCACGATGGCGGTCTGGCCGGCCAGTGTGATGTGCGCGCCGAGGCGGGCAAGCTCCTGCACATGCATGAAGCGATTCTCGAAGATCGTCTCGGTGATGCGGGATTTGCCCTTGGCCATGGTCATCAGGCCCATGAACTGCGCCTGGAGATCGGTCGGGAAGCCGGGGAAAGGCTCGGTCGTTACGTCGACTGGCGAGATGCCTGCGCCGTTGCGGCGAACGCGAATGCCGGAATTGACCGGAATGATCTCAGTACCGGTCTGCGCGAGCACGTCGAGCGCGCCTTGCAGCAGGTCGGCGCGCGCACCTTCTAGCAGCACGTCGCCGCCGGCCATTGCAACCGCCATGGCATAGGTGCCGGTTTCGATGCGGTCAGGGATGACACGGTGACGCGCACCGGACAGCGCATCGACGCCTTCGATGGTGATGGTCGAGGTGCCGGCGCCGTCGATCTTGGCGCCCATGGCGATGAGGCATTCGGCAAGGTTGACGACTTCCGGCTCGCGGGCGGCGTTTTCCAGCACGGTTTCACCGCGCGCCAGCGTTGCCGCCATCATCAGCACATGCGTTGCGCCGACGGAAACCTTCGGGAAGACGTAGCGGTTGCCCCGCAGCCGGTTCTTGGCCTTGGAGAGGATGTAGCCGCTGTCGACATCGATATCGGCGCCCAGCGCCTGCAGGCCGTCGATGAACAGGTCGACCGGACGCGTGCCGATGGCGCAGCCGCCCGGCAGCGAAACCTTGGCTTCGCCCATGCGGGCCAGCAGCGGCCCGATCACCCAGAAGCTGGCGCGCATCTTGGAAACCAGCTCGTAGGGAGCGGTGGTGTCGACAATGTTGCGGGCGGTGAAATTGATAGTGCGCGAATAGCCTTCATTCTGGCTTTCGCGGCGGCCATTGACCGAATAGTCGACGCCGTGATTGCCGAGAATGCGGATGAGCTGCTCGACATCGGCCAGATGCGGCACATTTTCCAGCGTCAGCGTGTCGTCAGTCAAAAGCGACGCAATCATCAGCGGCAGGGCGGCGTTCTTGGCGCCGGAAATCGGGATGCGGCCTTCCAGATGATTGCCGCCGACTATTCTTATGCGATCCATGAGAATCATTTCTCCGGGATGTTTCCCGGTTTTGTCCGTTTATCCTTGCGGTCCGTCTAGACCATCGTGAAATGCCGTTCAAGAAATAGGATTTCGGCCGTCTCGCCAAAAGCCCTTACCCAAAAGCCTGCTAGTTTTCCTCGTCATGCGTCTGCGCCGCGGCGATTCCGTCGGGCCTTGCATCTTCCTCGCCGGTCCGGCGCGACCGCGCCTGCGCCTTGCGCTTCTGCAGATTGGCGCGCAATTCCTGCGCCAGGCGTGCCTTGCGGTCGTCCTTTACCGTCGAAACTTGCGTAGTTTTGTTCGAATTCATGAAGATTGCCCGAACGTGTCCCCTGTTCGATCGTCGCGAGAGCCGAAAATACCTATCATTATGGCCGCGCCGTGTCCGTGCAAAAACACTGCAAACAAGTTTCACACATAACTTGCGCTTGCCGGATTGATGTGGCAGAAGCGCCGCATTCGACAGCTGCGGTAGCTCAGTGGTAGAGCACTCCCTTGGTAAGGGAGAGGTCGAGAGTTCAATCCTCTCTCGCAGCACCATTCCCAAATCATTGATAATCTTCAAGCATTTGATTGCCGTGGCGCGCAGCATCGTTCGGCAGCGTTGCGCAACTTCCGTTGGCATCGATTCCAGATCGTGGACTATGCTGCAAAGCTACGGTTGCCGGCTACCATAGTAGGTGCCGCCATCGCCCCGGAAATGGGCGGTCCTTGGGGATATCAGGAGAGTGTCTGCCAATATCGACCGGCATTCTGCGAGAAGTGAGCCGTTCTAGCCGCCATATTTCGGCGCTGA
This sequence comes from Mesorhizobium sp. YR577, assembly GCF_900116595.1. Classification (NCBI taxonomy): domain Bacteria; kingdom Pseudomonadati; phylum Pseudomonadota; class Alphaproteobacteria; order Hyphomicrobiales; family Phyllobacteriaceae; genus Mesorhizobium; species Mesorhizobium sp. YR577. The sequence goes on from NZ_FPBI01000009.1 coordinate 60,248, forward strand.
GGCCAGTGCCGCGTTGAGGTGTTCGTTCATCAGTGTTGCGGCTCTGGCCCGGTCTTCGGATGCGATTGCGTCGATGATCATGACATGCTCGCGGCACCAGTCGCGCACGCGCCTTCGATTGGTGTAGCCGCCGAATTCGAGAAGCCTGCGCAGTCTGTTCTGTTGCTGGATGGCCTGCTGGAAGAACACGTTGCCGCTGAATTCCGCAATCATCTCATGGAACTGGGCATCGGTGTCGAACAGCTGGCGTGGGTCGAGCGCGCTGATGTCCGGATGCGCTTCCAGATAGAGATGATGCATGCGCGAGCGCTCAAGTGCTGCCGCATCCGACCGGAAAGTCTCGAGCATGATGCCCGCCGGCTCGATCGTCCTGCGGAAATTATAGCTGTTTCGAAGCGCCATCTGCGTGTCGAGCGTGGGCAGGAACGTCCAGCCCCTGCCGCTGCTTCTGGCCAAAAGGCCATCGCTTACGAGATGGGTCAGGGTTCTGAGCAGCAGGGTTCTGTCGACGTCGTAGCGCTGGAGAATCTGGGTCTGGGTGAATGTCTCTGACAGGCGGCCTGAAAGCCGGTCCTCGACGATTCTTGTATAGAGATCCTGGTCGGCCGTTGTCGGTACCTCGACCTCGAGCCGGTGCAATTCTTCCGGGCGGGCGGTCAACAGAAATCCGTGGTTCTTCTTGGCTTCGACAATGCCGCGTTCCGCCAGCAGGGAGAGAGCTGCGCGCACCGGTGTGCGCGAAACGCCGAGCATGTCGCCCAATTGCTGCTCGCGCAGGCGATGTCCGGGTTCGAAACGGGCGTCCCGCGCAATTTCCAGAATCTGATTTGCCAGACGGTAGCGATTCTGGCGCGGACTGCTGACCATGCGTGCTCACTTTCGTATTTTCTACCGTATATTCATACAATGATTTCCGTCAATCGTACAAGAAGGTGCGGTATGAAAGCTGTACGCCTTGCCAAAAAAACAAACAGTGACTGTCGATAAGCCTCGAGATTTCTCGAATTTTGCCTGTGTTTTTTGCAGTTTATGCCGTGATAGCTCGTTTATCGAGCAGATTGTGGGTTGGCTTCGCCTGACCGATTTCCGCTTGACTTCCATTTTTTCAAGATTGTATGTTTGTTCTCAAAAAGAGCAATAACTTATCCAGAGAAAGGGAACTGACATGTTTAGATATTTGCTGGCCGCAGCAATCCTGCCGCTTTTCGCAACCGCTCCGACCATCGCCGCAGAGCTTCCGAAAGAGGGTCTCGTGGAGGCTGGCGCCGTCAACTATGGCGTCGCTGCTACTTTCGCCCCATTCGAATTCCAGAAGGATGGGCAACTGACGGGCTTCGACATTGACCTGATCGGCGCGCTTGCCAAGAAACTCGGCGCCGAAGCCAAGGCATCGAATATGGAGTTCAAGGGCCTGATACCGGCGCTGAGCGGCGGGCGGATCGATATCATCAATTCCGCGATGTACATCAACCCGCAGCGCTCCGAGCAGGTCGACTTCGTTCCCTATTTGAAGATCGGCAACCAGGTCATCGTTCAGAAGGGCAACCCGTCGAAGGTCACCGGCCGCGACGACTCGCTTTGCGGCAAGACGATCTCGGTGACGCTGGGCGGCATCCAGGAAAGCCAGGCGCGCGCTGATGACAAGCGTTGCACCGACAAGGGGCTGGACGGCATCAAGGTTCTGACGATGCCGACAGCGCAGGATTCGGCACTGACGCTTCGCCAGGGCCGCGCCGATGCGACCTTCGACTCGACACCGGGCGCTGTTGTGCTGCTGGGTGCCTTGCCCGACGTCTATGAGACGGTCGGCGAGGAATTCGAAGCAAACACCAATATCGGCATTGCGACCCGCAAGGGCGACACGCAGATGCAGGAATCGCTGAAAGCAGCGCTCGCGGAAATCGTCGCGGACGGCACCTACAAGAGCCTGATCGAGAAATGGAAGCTGCCCGCAACGGTTTCCATCTTCAACTGATCCAACACCAGACAAAGAAAAAGGAGCGCGAATGTCACTCGAACTCGTCTTCGAATATCTGTTTTCGCGCACCTTCTTCGATGGTGCGGTGCTCACGCTTTTGATCACCATAACATCGCTGTTCTTTGGCGTGCTGGCAGGGCTGGTCGTGGCCCTGCTGCAGGAAACGAAAATCCGCAGTCTGCAGGTGGTGACGCTTGTCTACCTGTGGCTGTTTCGTGGAACACCGGTGCTGTTCCAGATCATCTTCATCTACAATGTCTTGCCGACCTTCGGCATCCGCCTTTCCGCCTTTCTGAGTGCGGTTATTGCTCTCTCGTTAAACGAGGGCGCGTATATGGCCGAAATCCTGCGCTCCGGCCTCCAGGCGGTGAAGACCGGGCAACGCACGGCCGGTCTCGCTCTCGGCATGACGAAGGCGAAGGTCATGCGTTACATCGTGATACCGCAGGCCGCACGCATCGTGCTTCCGCCGATGGGCAACCAGATGATCGGCATGCTCAAGACGAGCGCGCTTGTGTCGGTCATCGCGGTTGAGGAATTGCTGCTCGTCGCCAACCAGACCGCGAGTGCCAGCTTCCGCTACTTCGAGGCGCTGACGGCCGCGGGCATCTATTATCTCGCTCTGACGACGATCTTCATGGCCGGACAGTTCCTGCTGGAACGTTCGCTCGACCCGAAGCGTGGACGCCGCAAGGCTGCACCGGCCCCGCTCATCGAGCGCCTCACCCATATGACCGAAACTGCCGAGACCCGGTGAAGGATCAAGACATGCGCTCGCAAGATCATCAGCCGCTTCTGGACATCATCAATATCGACAAGAGCTTCGGCGCTTTGAAAATTCTCAAAGGCTGCAGCTTGAAGGTCAACCGGAAGGAAACGGTCGTCGTCATCGGCCCATCCGGATCGGGCAAGTCGACATTGCTGCGTTGCCTGAACCTTCTCGAGCCGGCAGACAGCGGCGCCATTCTTTTCGACGGCAAGGATATTGCCGGCAATCTCCGCGAGGCACCGGCCGTGCGTCGTGAAATCGGCATGGTCTTCCAGAATTTCGAGCTGTTCCAGCACCTGTCGGCGGCGGAAAACATCATGCTGGCGCCGATGAAAGTGTCGGGCCTCAGCAGGTCGGATGCCCACGATCTGGCCACCGATCTTCTGCGCAAGGTCCACATTCCTGAAAAGGCGGACTTCTTCCCGGACGAGCTTTCCGGCGGCCAGCAGCAGCGTGTTGCGATTGCCAGGGCGCTGGCGATGAAGCCGAAGCTCATGCTCTACGACGAGCCGACCTCGGCGCTTGATCCCGAGATGATCCGCGAGGTTCTTGACGTCATGGCCGAGCTCAGCAGTGACGGCATGACCAGCATCGTCGTGACGCACGAAATGGGTTTTGCCAAGCGCGCGGCCGACCAGATCGTCTTCATGGAAAGCGGCCAGATCATCGAGAATGCCACCAGCGAGGATTTCTTCAGCGGCACGGTCAATGAGCGTGCGCAGCGTTTCCTCGATCAGATCCTGCATTAGACCACAGCCCGGAACCCAGATATGTCCATCGCACCAGATGCCGCTCGGATGAAGCGCGAGCTCGCCGAACTGATTGCCATTCGCACCGAAAACCCTCCGGGCAACGAGGCCGAGGCCGCAGTCTATGTGCGCAATCTGCTCGAAGCCGAAGGGTTCGCAACGATATCGACCGAATACAAGCCGGGCCGCTTCAACATCGAGGCGAAACTCGAAAACGGCCCGGGCCCGGTCTTTGCCTTCAACACACATATGGACACGGTTCCGGCAGGCGAGGGGTGGTCGTCCGATCCTTTCGTGGTTCGCGAAGCCGATGGCAAACTGTTCGGTCGCGGCGCTTGCGACTGCAAGGGCCCGCTCATCTCGATGATCGAGGCGATGCGGATGCTGGCGCAGGACCGTTCGTCCTGGTCGGGCACGCTGTTGGGTGTTTTCGTCGGTGACGAGGAAATCGCCAGCGAGGGCGCGAAGTTCTATGCCGCGTCAAAGCCGAAGATCGATTTTGCCGTGGTCGGCGAGCCGACCTCCAACGCGACGTTTTCGGCGCACAAGGGAAGCTTGCGGCCGGTGGTGCGCATTCACGGCATCACCGCCCATTCGGGCACGCCGCATCTCGGCGAAAACGCGATCTACCGGGCCGGCCAGTTCCTGACCATCGTCGAGGCGCATCACGAAGACTATGTGCGGCATCAGTCGCATCCGCTGGTCGGCAATGCCAGCCTGACGGTCACACGCATCAATGGCGGCCATGCGGACAATGTCCTGCCCGGCGCCTGCGACATGCTGCTCGACCGCCGCATGGTTCCAGGCGAGGAAGAAGAAGCAGTCCAGAAGGAATTCGCGCTGCTTCTCGAACGCGCCCATACGCAGTTCGGTATCCGCGCCGAGATCATCGACTACAAGGCGACCACCGGCCCGGCAACGCAGACCGAAGAAAACACTTCGATTGTGCAGGCGAGCCTTGCCGCATGCCGCGCGCACGGTACGGCGGAGCCCGGACCGTTCGGTTTCCAGGGCGGTTGCGACCTCGTGCATTTCCGGTCGGTGGGAGCACAGGGAACGGTTATCGGACCGGGAAGCCTTTCGGTTGCGCACAAGCCCGACGAATTCGTGCCCGTGGACGAGTTCATAACCTCGAGCCTGATTTACAGGGACGTCGCAAAAGCGATGCTCAAGGCATAGGACATGCGCGCCTCACTCCATCGCGCGATGTTGCATTATGGCGGCGGCCTGCTGCTGTACACGGCGTCGTCGGGACCGGTGTCTGGTCTCGATGCGCTGTATCTGCATCTGGATGACGGCAGCACCGCCGGCACCGGTGAAGTGCGCATCAACATCGCTTATCTCAACGGCCTTTCAGCCGAAGCCGTTGAACGGGAAGCGATCGCCCTGTTCGAGACCGTCGACTGGTCAAGACAGCCTGACGCGCTGCTTGCCGATGCGACGACCTTGAAAGGCGTGAGCGCTCCCGTTCGGATGCTGCTGGATGGAGCGCTGCACGATCTTGTTTCCCGGCGCGCCGGTTTGCCGCTGGCGCACTGGCTGGGCGGCGACCGGACGCACCCGGTAAGCCATGCGACCAACCAGACGCTTTTCATCTCGTCGTTGGAGCGTTTTCTGGAGCAGGCGGAAGCTTATGTCTCGCGCGGCTTTCGGGATCTGAAGGTGCGCGTCGGCTCCAGCGGCTTTTCCGAAGATATGGCCCGGCTTGAAAGCCTGCGTGCCCGTTTTGGGTCGAAGATCAAGCTCGCCATCGACGCCAACGGCGCGTGGGCGTTCGAAGAAGCCCTGGAAAACCTGTCGGCACTCGTGCCGCTCGGCCTTGCCTATGTCGAACAGCCGATCGCTGCCGGCGACTGGGCGGCACTGTCCGAACTCGCGAACAAAAGCGCCATCCCTTTGATGCTCGACGAAAGTGTCGCCGGCCAATCCGACGTCGACGCGATCATTGCGGCGGGCGGAAAGCTTTGGGCGCATCTCAAGCTGGTGAAGATGGGCGGCATCGCGCCCACCATGAAAGCCGCAGCCCGGCTTCGCGGGGCGGGCATCCCCTTCATGATCGGGCAGATGAACGAGGGTGGTCTGGCGACGGCGGCCGCCTTGCACGTCGCTTGTGCGGCCCAGCCGCAATTTGCCGAGCTCTATGGCGCGGACGGCATCGAGAACGATCCGGCGCCGGGTCTCGCATATGAAAACGGATCCGTCAGCGGCACGCAGTCTCCGGGTCTGGGATTGGAATTCGACGCGTCGAAAACGCGTCTCATCAGGGAGTTTGGACAGTGAAGAATATCGGCGTTCAGCAGGGGCAGGAATCCGCCTTTCCCAGGCAAGAGTATGAAGCACGCCAGGCCCGCGCGCGCCAGAATCTGGTCGAGGCAGGCATCGATGCGCTGGTGGTGACGGGGCCGGAGAACATCTTCTACCTGACCGGCCAGCAGACGCCCGGCTACTACACGTTCCAGGCGCTGGTCCTTCCGGCGGAAGGCGATCCGGTATTCGTGATCCGTCAGCTCGAATATTTCAACTTCATCGCCAACACCTTCATTTCGGACGCCGAGGTCTATCAGGACGGCGATGAGCCGGTCGGTTTCCTCGTCGCGCTTATAGAGAAGCGTGGGCTCGCTTCAAAGCGCGTCGCGATAGACAAGCGCGGCTGGTTCCTTCCGATTGCCGTCTACGAGACACTGCAGGCACGCCTCGGAACCATCCACGACGGTGCGGGCGTTATCGAAAAGCTTCGCGCCATCAAATCTCCGTTGGAAGTCGAGAAGCTCGAAAAGGCCGCCGGCTATGTCGATGCCGGCATGAAGGCCGGTCTGGCGACAGTGCGCGCGGGTGCTACGGAAAACGATCTTGTCGCCTCGATGATGCAGGCGGCGATTGCCGCCGGCTCCGAATATATGGGCATGGAGCCGCTGGTTTCCTCGGGCCCGCGCACCGGCGTTCCGCACGGCACATGGCGTCGCCGCAAGATCGAGGACGGCGATCCCGCCTTCCTCGAAATGGCAGCCTGCCACGATCGCTATCATGCGGCCCTTATGCGCTCGGCCTGGGTCGGCAAGCCTCCGCGTGAAGCGGTCGACATGATGAAGACCTGCCAGGAAGCGCTGCAGGTGGCGCTGGATGCCATCCGCCCGGGTGTCGCCTGCGAAGTCCCGCACATCGCCTGCCAGAAGGTCATCGACGCTGCCGGCTACACCGACAATTTCCGCAAGCGGTTGGGCTACAGCGTCGGCATCTCGTTTGCGCCGGACTGGGGCGAGGGCGCAATTCTCAGCCTCAATGCAGGCGTGAAGACCGAATTGCAGCCGGGCATGACGTTCCACCTGCCGCCGGCTCTGCGCATCTACGGCCGCTTCACCGTGGGCGTCAGCGAAACCATCGTCGTTACCGAAACCGGATACCGCGCACTCGGCACGATCGGGCGCGAGCTTCTGGAAGTCTAGGGTCAAGGAAACAGGAATAAGAACATGAAAGACATCAGCGAGACGCGTGCCCGGCTGAAGGGCATCTTCAACATCACGGTCACGCCGTTCACCGCAAATGGCGATATCGACAAGGCCGGCTTCGCACGCAGCATAGAGCGCGTCATCGGGCTCGGCTATGACGGCATCCTGATCGGCGGTACCTATGGCGAGTTTCCGGCGATGTCGACGGAGGAGCGGGCTGACCTGTTCCGGCATGCCATGAACGTCGCGGGAGACCGTGTTCCGGTGATGCTGTGCAGCGCGCATTCGGATATCCGCGTCGTGAAAGATCTGACGCGCCTCGCAGGCGACCTTGGCGGCCTGCCGATGGTCACGCCGCCATACGTCTCCGAAGTCACCGACGGCCAGATCGTGTCGTTCTTCCGTGATATGGCGCCGCTGTCGAAGACCGGCATTCTTGTCTACAACGCGCCGGGCATCGGCATCACGCTTTCGCCTTCCATTCTGGAGCAGCTTGCCGACATCGACAATGTCGCGGGCGTCAAGCAGGGTGATCTCACCCCCACCGCAATCGACCAGATCGCCAATCGGATCGGCGGTCGCATCCGCCTGTTCTGTGCGTCGGATCTCGCTTTCCTCGGGCCGATGATGGCAGGTTTCGACGGCATCAGCTCGACCAACAGCTGCGCGCTGCCCGAGCTCATTCTCGATACCTATCGCGCTCTGGAAAAGGGCGACGCGGCCACCGCGCGCGACCTGCACCGCATCTGGTATGCGTTCCGCGCGCTGGCGCGCAAGCACGGCCAGCCGCAGACGACCAAGGCTGCGATGAACCTTCGCGGGTTCGACGGCGGTTCGGTGCGGGCGCCTCTGCGCAATCTGGAAAAGCCGGTGATCGAAGAGATCGCCAAGGTTCTGGAGACGCTGCGCGGCGATACGCGCACGCAGGTTACGCTCGCAGCCTAAAGGCGAAAACCTCCCAACAAAAAACCCCGGCTACATCGCTGTAGCCGGGGTTTTTGTTTGCCTGGTTTCAGGCTGCGTTGCGCCCGTGCAGTTTTGCGCAGGCATTGACGATACGGTCGCAGGCCGTACGCAAAGTCTCCGTGTCGACAGCATAGGCAATGCGAACATGCCCCGGCGCGCCGAACGCGGAGCCATGGACCACGCCAACATGCGCGGTTTCGAGAAGGTAGGAGGCGAACTCCAGATCGGAGCTTATCACACGTCCATCCGGGCGTGCGGTGCCGAGCAGTTTGGAGCAATCGGCAAAGACGTAGAATGCACCTTCAGGCGTGTCCGCGTGCAGCCCGTCGATCTTGCCCAGGGCTGCAAGAACGATATCGCGCCGCTCGCGCAAGGTTTCGATCCAATCCGCCATGAAGCCGATCCCGCCATCCAGTGCCGCGATCGCCGCGCGCTGGCTGATCGAGCTCGGATTGGAGGTGCTCTGGGATTGCAGGACCTGCATTGCCTCGATCAGCCAGGCCGGGCCGGCGGCATAGCCAAGGCGCCATCCTGTCATCGAGTATCCCTTCGACAGCCCATTGACCGTCAGCACGCGCGCTTTCAAAGCGGGTTCGATTGCGGCGGGCGTGGCGAATTCACCTTCGAAACGCACATGTTCGTAGATGTCGTCGGCCATTATGAGAACGCCGTCGTGGCCTAGCAGAACGTCGGTCAGCGCCTTCATTTCAGCGTTGCTGTATACCGCACCCGTCGGGTTGTTCGGTGAGTTGAGGATGACCCATTTCGTCTGCGGGGTCAGTGCCGCCGACAGGGCTGCGGGGGTGAGTTTCCAGGCTTCCTCGGCGCAGCATTGGACGATAACCGGCTCGCCGCCTGCGAGCCGGATCATGTCCGGATAGGAAACCCAGTAAGGAGCAGGCACGATCACTTCGTCGCCGGACGCGAGCGTTGCCAGAAGCGCGTTGAAGATGAGCTGCTTGGCGCCGGCGCCCGCGATTATCTCGGAGGGTTCATAGGAAAGGCTGTTTTCACGCGCGAACTTGCGCTGGATCGCAGCTTTCAGCTCGGCGGTGCCGGCCACGGCGGTATACTTCGTGTCGCCGTCGCGGATCGCTGCGACGCCCGCTTCGCAGATCGCCTCGGGCGTCGCGAAATCGAGCTCGCCTTCGCCGAGATTGATGACGGAATGGCCTGCTGCCGTGAGCGCGCGAACCTTGTTGGAAATTTCAGCGGTCGGTGAAGCACCGACGAGTTTCATGCGGGGAGCAAGCGATGGATGCACGGTCAGATTCCTTGTGGCGATTTCTTTACATTGTATAATTGTTTTTATATTGTGCAATCTGTGATCGGCAAATTATGCCGTGAAATCAGCATTTCTTATGAAGAAGCGCTTGTTCGTGTGTGAGCAGAAGTGCATATATTGAATGATTGCATGCGATCATGAATTACAGGGTTTCCGATGAGTTTGGTGCTTGTCACGCATGAGATTGACGAACCCGCGCTGTATGGCGCGGCGGCAGCGGTGATCGCAGCGCGGCATGGTGGCCGGGTGCTCTATCCCGAATTTCGTTTTGATACCGGCCTGCACGCCGATGCGGTTCAGCATGTGCTCGCAGCAGGCGGGCTTGGGCCAAGCGGGCTCTATTGGGCCGATCGCCTGACGCCGTCGCCAGCTCGTGCGGCGTCCAGTGTCGATGAGATCGTCGCAGAGGCGCGCGCGAGTGAAATCATCGTGCCTATTCACCCCAACTACCTTCGAAATCCGACGCTTCCGGGCACCATCGTTCGCGCGGCCCAAAATGCAGGGATCGAAACAACGGTCGTTACGATAGGAACCTCCGGCGACGGTTTTGTCGTTGAAGGCGAAACACTTGCGGGCAGGGACGGTTTCGGGCGGATCACGGATCGCCCGGAAAGCGCCTCCGAAAATCGTATCCCGCTGGAGATAGGGCTGATCGCCGCCGAAGGGGATCAACGCAGCGTCTACCCCGCGACGCTTGCGAGCCTGGCCGATGCTGCGGATGGCCTGTCGATAAATCTAACTATCCGGTTCATCGATCCCGTTGCGTTGGGCGACGCGGGCAATTTTGAAATTCCCGCCTCGCTTACCGGCCTGGTTCTTCCGGGTGGTGCGGCGATGAAGAATGTTCCCGGGCAGATCGAAGCTGCGGCAGCCGGTCTTGCTGCAGGCGTTCCGACTGTCGGCCTGTGTCTGGGAATGCAGACGATGGCGACGGCGATCGCATGGCGTCGGTTCGGGCGCGGAACCGCCAATCTCGCGGAAGCCGATCCGGCAGCGCCGATCAAGACCTTCGTGCCGATGGCTGGAGAGAAGGGGCCGAACGGCCGTCCCTTGCCGGAACACCGGACCGGAACGCATTCAAGCGCTGTGGCGACGCAAACGCGCCTTGCTGAAATCCTGCCCGCCTCGACGACCGTTCACTACAACCATCGCTACCGGCTGGATCCGGCACTCGTGAAAGACCTCGAAGAGGCTGGCTTGCGCGTCGCCGCCACGGGTTTCGACGGCGCCATCGTCGATGCGATCGAGGATCGCGATCATCCCTTCTTCATCGGCATGCAGGGCCATCCCGAACTTGGCTCGCGCGAAAACAACCCTCATCCGCTGCTGTCCGCCTTCCTGTCGGCAGCACGCGAATACGCTCACTCGCATTGAAACCGGGACTTTAAAAAATGGATCTCAACATAAAAGGCCGCCGCGCGCTCGTGCTCGGTTCCAGCCAGGGACTTGGCTTTGCCATCGCGCGCAATCTGGCGCTTGAAGGCGCTTCGGTCACGCTGGTCGGCCGTTCGGGAGAACGGTTGAACGCGGCTGCGGAAACGATCCGCGCAGAGAGCGGTTCGGAAGTGAATACCGAGGTGCTGGACCTCTCCGATTCCGCCGCTCTTGAGGCATGGGTTCCGGTCATCAGCACGCGTGCCATCGATATTCTCGTCAACAATGGAGGCGGTCCTCCGCCCGGTGCGATTGCCGGTGTTGCTGCCGACGTCTGGCGCGCCCAGTTCGAAACGATGGTCAACGCGCCGTTCCGCATCACGGCTGGCCTGCTGCCGGGCATGCGCAGCCGCAAATGGGGCCGCATCGTCAATGTCGTCTCGTCGGGCGTCGTGCAGCCTATTCCAAACCTTGGAATTTCCAACACTTTGCGCCTGTCGATCTTGGGTTGGGCGAAGACGCTTGCAGCCGAGGTCGCAGCTGACGGCATCACGGTCAACTCGGTCATTCCGGGCCGCATTCATACGTCACGCGTAGACCAGCTCGACAAGGCAGCCGCAGACCGCACCGGCAGCACGCCGGAAGCCGTGGCGGAGGCCTCGCGCGCCGGCATTCCGATGGGCCGCTACGGCAAGCCCGAGGAATTTGCGGACGCCGTTGCGTTTCTGGCGAGCGAGAGAGCGAGCTACATCACCGGCACGACCCTGCGCGTCGACGGTGGAATGCTGCGCAGCGTCCTGTAAGGCCAGAGCACCAACATCGCGCCGCTTCCGCTTTGGAGAACCGCTGCGATGTTGGCTGATGACGCATCTTTGCATTGCAGCATAAGCCGCACATGCTAAATCCTCGCGGTATGAAGAAAATCGGCTTCCTATCGTTCGGGCATTGGTCGCCCTCGTCCCAATCGCAGACGCGGTCAGCGTCCGATGCGCTTTTGCAATCGATCGACCTGGCGGTCGCCGCGGAGGAATTGGGCGCCGACGGCGCCTATTTTCGGGTGCATCACTTTGCCCGCCAGCTCGCCTCGCCATTTCCGCTTCTGGCGGCGATCGGCGCGAAGACCAGCCGCATCGAGATCGGCACGGCGGTCATCGATATGCGCTACGAGAACCCGCTCTATATGGCGGAAGACGCGGGCGCTGCCGATCTGATCGCCGGCGGACGCCTGCAACTCGGTATCAGCCGTGGGTCGCCCGAGCAGGTGATCGACGGATGGCGCTACTTCGGTTACGCCCCGCCTGAGGGCCAGACTGACATCGACATGGCCAGGCGCCATGCCGAGGTATTCCTGGAAGTGCTGCGCGGGCAGGGCTTTGCGCAGCCAAATCCGCGGCCGATGTTTTCAAATCCGCCCGGATTGCTACGCGTCGAGCCGCACTCGCCAGGCTTGCGCGACCGGATCTGGTGGGGCGCTGCCACCAACGCCACCGCGGAATGGGCGGCTGCAGCGGGGATGAACCTGCAGAGCTCGACGCTCAAATTCGATGAGAGCGGAAAGCCCCTTCATATCCAGCAGGCCGATCAGATCCGCGCCTTCCGCGCCGCGTGGAAGGCGGCAGGACACGAGCGCGAACCGCGGGTGTCTATCAGCCGCAGCATCTTTGCGCTGATGGACGATCGCGACCGTGCCTATTTCGGCGGCGACGAGAGCGAGGATCATTTCGGCTATATCGAGGCCGACACACGCGCCGTGTTTGGCCGCAGCTATGCCGCCGAACCGGACGTTCTCATCGAGCAGCTGAAAAAGGACGAGGCAATCGCCGAGGCCGACACGCTGCTTTTGACCGTCCCCAACCAGCTCGGCGTCGACTACAACGCACATGTCATCGAGGCCATCATGACCCATGTTGCCCTAGCGATGGGTTGGCGCTGACGTCGCCTGTAGTGGTCCTCCGGTCAGGTCAGGACGATGCAGACGGACAGCGCGATCCAGCTGCCGGACCACCCGAAGGCAGGAAGGCTTTATTGCTCGGTTGGCATACCGATTTCGACTTAGGGCAAGTACATCCTGTCGGCCGTTGTGAATACTTGTCCGTCTTTTGCAAAGATGTTTGAGTAACAAAGGGGCTCAGCAAGGGGTTGTCTCGATGTTACATCTTGTCGGAAATGCCCGACTGCGGAGCATTCATGATCTTCTCGGCCCGCTTATCAAGGGCAGAAGAATGCTCGACATTGGAACCATCGGGCACGAGTTTGAGGCCCGGCAGGAGATCGGCACCTTCTACCTTTCAGAATTCGTCGGCCTGGCAGGCTACGTGAAAGGCATCGACATTCTTGAAGAGGATGTCGCTCGGGCCCGCGCCGCCGGCTACGAGGTTGTTGTCGGCGACGCCGAATCCTTTGTCGATACCGAACCCTACGACGTGGTCTTTGCCGGCGAACTGATCGAGCACCTGAGCAATCCTGGCCTTTTTCTCCGCTGCTCGATCCGCAATCTGAAGAAGGACGGCGTCCTCGTCATCACGACGCCGAACGCTTTTTCCATGAGCCGGCTGCTGAAATGCGTCTTCGGCCTGACCAACGAGCCGCCGGTCAATCCCGAGCACACCTGTTACTACACGCCGCAGACCTTGCAGCAACTGTCCGTTCGCGAAGGCTTCGAGATCAAGCAGATCTATTTTTCCGACTATGACTACGGAACGCGCGGTGTGACGATGAAACGTGCCTTCATGCTGCGCGTGAACAAGATGCTCTGCGACCTGTTTCCGCAGCTCAGCCAGTCTTTCATCGCGGTCTTGGGACGGCCGTCCGACGCGCGTGACGAACTGTCGCCATCAGGCGCCTGACAATCATTGGATCAAGCGGACGCCCGCTCCGCTGCCGGCCGCCACAGCGGCTGCACCTTGTGGCCTGCATTGAACAGGAAGATCAGCACCCCGGAGCGGTTGATGATCTGCAACCCGATGATTGCACCGACCACCGCCAGAACGGGCAGCGTGAAGAAGGTGATCGGGAACAGGTCGGAGCCGTAATTGCCGAAAAAGCGTCGGAAGATGATTCCGGCGTAGTCGAACAGGATCGCATGGCTGCAGAACAGGAAGAAGGCATAAGGCTCGAACCGCATGAACGGTTCGGCAAAGGATGACCGCCGGATAAGCTCCGTCAGATACCAGAAACCTGCCGCCATGGTTATGCGCAGCAGCGTGTCCAGCGTCAGCCGCAGCGTATCGTCCATTTCCGAAAGCAATATGCCCTGAATGCGGATGTAGAGGAAAACCGCCGCCATCGCCGCAAGGCCGATCGAAAGCGGGCGGGTGATCCGGTCGATTTCCTGCTCATTCGTCCGCGACAGGCGAAGCCACATGCCAATGGCAAAGAACAGCATCAGCTGCGGCCTCTGCAGAACGTAGAGGTCTTCCCCGAAAAGCGTGAAGACGACAAGCAGCAGGATGGTCGCAACCGGCAGCCGCTTGATTGCGAAATAAAGCAGCGGCGAGAACAGGCAGCAGACGAAAAGATCGCGCAGGAACCACAGCGGCACAACCAGCGGCCATTCGGTTACGGCAAAGAAGGCGTTGGCCAATGCGGGTAGGGTAAACTCCGGCCAGTTGCGCCAGTTGTCGGAAAGCAGCCCGTAGGCGCCGAGCAGCACCAGCGCCAGCACATTCCAGGCCACCAATGGCACGACCAGCGTCTTCACCTTGGATTTGTAAAGATCGAGCGTGCCGACCTTGAGCAGGCTTGAGACGATGAAATAGCCCGAAACCACACTGAGTAGCGAAACCGAGCTCAGCCCCATCAGCCGCGTCAGGATGAAATAGACGATGTCGAAGAAGCCGGCGTCACGGTCATAGACGTTCTCGGCAATGCCCGGCTGGACGTGAACGAATGTCATGAAGAAGATGCACAGCGTTCGCGCGATCTTGATGCGGTTCGACATCGTCTTGGCGACGGGCGACAGGCCGGTCGCGCTCGGCGCGGGCGAAGATGTTCTTGCTGTCAAAACGTTCTCCTTGAACAGTCACGCGGCGGCTAACCGCATGGCTGCAGGTGTTCTCTTTGAAGAGCGATGCCGGAGCGAAACCGGGTGCAGCATCGCAGCGAGCCACTGAGGCCGCTCCCATCCTTGGCGCCCTGCATCCAGGGCCAGGTGTCTGCCGACTTGCGGCTGGCACAGGACATCGACACCATGTAAGCCGTTTGGGTGGTTCAAATGTGAATGTTGTGCAATTTCTGCGCGATTTCCGATTCACAAAATGCAACGTCGTTTAATACAAGGGCTGCAATGGGGGCCGCTTCGCTGGAAAGCAGAGAATATCGCCTATGAAGAAATTGGCAGGCCTGTTTGGTCTGGACAAAAACCCGGGGCGGGAACGGCGCGCCCGGTTGAAGATCGAGACCGCGGGAGCCGCCGTCTATGTGATCGGTGACGTCCACGGCTGCCTCGACCTGCTGCTGGCGCTGGAACATTTGATCGTCGCCGATGCGCGCGAACTGCCGGGGCGCAAGACCATCGTCATGCTCGGTGACTATGTCGATCGGGGGCCTGCCTCCTCTCAGGTGATCGATCACCTGATGGCCCCGCCGCCGGTTGGTTTCGAGCGCATCTGCCTGGCCGGCAACCATGAAGTGGCGATGCTGGATTACATCGACAAGCGCCTGACGCTTGGCGACTGGATGCATATGGGGGCAGGGCCGACGCTTCTTTCCTACGGGGTCGACCCCGAGCGCCTCGGCTCGATTTATCAGTCCCGGCAGGTCGACGACATGATCAGGCATGCCATTCCGGCAGGGCATGTCGAATTCCTGCGCTCGCTTCCGATTCTCATCGAGGCAAAGCGGTACATCTTCGTCCATGCCGGTATCCGGCCCGAACTCGATCTCGACCGGCAGTCGGACGACGATCTGGTTTTCATTCGCACCGCCTTCTACGAAAAGGCGCATCTCCTGAAGAAATATGTCGTCCATGGCCACACGCCGGTCACGGAAGCGAAGCTCGAAGGCACACGCATCAATGTCGATACGGGCGCCTTCTTTTCCGGACGGCTGACCGCTCTGCGGATATGGCAGAACAAGGGCCGTTACCTCACGACCTGACCTGAGCGGCCGGCGGTTCTGCGAGCGGAAACCGCCAGGCCTTCAGGCTTTCGCCGTCAGGCCGGCCTGCTCGATGTAATAGGATGAATAACGGTCGAGATATTGTTCCGAGCCGCCATAGGCGCCGTAGCGCACCAGCTTCTTCATGTCCGTCTTGTTCAGGATGATGCCGAGCAGCTTGGAGGCGATTTGCGGTTCACCCTGCAGTGTCGCCTTCACCAATGCGCGCGGCGTCACGCCCCACTCGGAGACCATCACGAATCCATCGGCAAACGGTGCGAACGCCTTGGCGTCGACCACCGGGCCGAGCGGCGGCAGATCCACCACGATGTAATCATAGGCGTTGCGGGCGTCGGTCAGGAGGTCGTTCATTCCCGGCCCGGAAAGCAGTTCGCTGGTATGCGACAGGCGTCCGCGAACCACGGCGGGAATGATGTTGAGCTTGGTCGTGCGATCGACCATGACCGTGGTTTGCCAGCGCTGCTCGCCAACGATCGCCTCGACCAGCCCTCTGTCCGGGGACAGCGACAGGCCACGGCTGAGGCCCGGGTTGCGCAAGTCGCCGTCGATCAGCAATGTTCTCGCGCCATTGGCGGCCAGAAGCCCGGCGAAGTTCGCGGCAACCGTCGTCTTGCCTTCGCTCGGCAGCACCGAGACGAAACCGATCACCTTGCAGGGCCTGCCTTGCAACACGACATCGCAGGCGATCTTGGCGTTGCGAAGCGTCTCTGCAAATGACGATGACGGAGCGTTGATCGCTACCCTTAGAATGCGCGGCGTGACGGGCTCGGGACCATCGCGTGGCGGCTTGTCGGCGCCATTGGCCCCGTTCTTGGACGCAGCACTGGAAAGGCGTGTGCCGACGATCGGCAGATAGCCGAGGAAGTTGATGTTGAGCGATGCGCGCACGTCTTCGCCTGTGCGGAAGAACCGCTCGCGGAACTCCTGAAAGGCGCCGACCCCGGCGCCGCCAAACAGGCCGAGCACCAGCGACAGGCCGAGTACCATCGTCTTCTTGGGGCTGGAGGCGGCCACCGGATCGACGGCTTCCGAGATCACGCGCGCCTTGGCGATGGGGAAGGAGCGCTGCTGCGAGGCTTCCTCATGACGGGCGAGGAAGGTTTGGTAGAGCGTCGCCAGTGCGGCTGCCTTCTGTTCGAGTTCACGCAACTGCACCATGGACTGGCTGGTCTCGGAGCTTTCTCCGGCCATCAGCCCGACATTGGCGCGCAGCGAATCCTCGCGCGACTTCGCAACCTCATATTCCGTGCGGTAGCTCTCCGTGAGCTGGTTGAGTTCCTGGAAAATCTGCCGCGAAAGGTCTCCCTGTTCGCGCCGCAGCGCGACGGCCTGAGGATGGTCCTCGCCGAAACGGTCGCTGATCTCGCGCTCGCGCTTGGTGACGTCAAGATAGCGTCCCTTCAGGTCATTGATGACGGTGTTGTTGCTGCCCTTGTCGGAAGGGATCGTCGCGTTCTTCACGGCGTTGTCCGGGCCGCTTTCGATGATCGACTTGAACTGGTTGTAGCGCGCCAGCGCATTGGCAGTATCGGCTTGCGCCAGGATGAGCTGGCTGTTGAGATCGGCAAGTTGCCGCTCGGAGATAAGCTCGCCCCGGGCCGAGGTCAGGCCGTTCTCGGCGCGGAATTTTTCCACGGCAAGTGCTGCGGCCTGCGAACTGTCGCGCAATTCGGCCAGCCGCCCCTGAAGCCAGACGGTCGCCCGCTGCGTGGCGTCGAAATTGGCGTCGAGCTGGTCGGAGAGATAGGCATTGGCATAGGCGCGTGTGATCGCGCCGGCGAGCTTCTTGTCGTAGGCCTGGAACGACAGGTCGATGACATAGCTGCGTCCGACACGCTCGGCTGACATGCCGGCCTGCAGCAGTGCTGTCGCCTTGCCGATCTTGCCGTTTGCGATCGAGGTCGCGGAGAGTTCGGGCTGCGAGGAAAACAGGCCGATTACGGACTTGATCTGATCCTTCACCCAGCCGATCGGCGAGCGCGGCGGATTGAGAAACGCGTCGTTGTTCTGAAGGTTCTCGGCCATCACCACCGCGCGGGCGAGGCGGGCCGATTTCAGGATTTCGACTTCGCTCGAAACCATCGAGTCCGCCTGGACCCGGGACGGCCCGGAATCCTTCTCTTCGGCAAACTTGGTCAGCGTGTCGTCAAGCAGGATGCGGGTGCCCGATGTGTATTGGGCGGGCGTGAACAGAAGATAGACGACGCCAAGCGCAAGGCCTACCGCCGCGCAAAGCGCCACCACGCGGATTTGCCGCATGGCGATAGTCATCAGGCGTTCAAGATCGATGAAGCGATCCGCCTCATCCGGCTCCACGGCCAGTCTGCTGTTCAAGGGAATGTTTCTCTGGTGCATGATTTCGTCGACGCCAGGCGTCACTTTCGTTTTGGATGCTTTTCGATCTCGTCCGATGCGCTCCGCCACTGATGCGGCATCAAGCATGGTTATGAGGCGAGAATGCGTTTGCGGCGGCCTTTGCGCCGCTATCTACCTTTTTGACGATCATGCCATGTCGCGGCCGATATGCTCGGCCGCGACGAGCAGTATTTCGACTAGGCTGCCGCGCTGCGGCGCTGCTGCGAGGCGATCATTTCGACGATCGGGTCGAATACGAGATCGCGGATGTCGTCGCGTGCCAGCGCGAAGGCAACGTTGGCCTGAATGAACCCTTCCTTCGAGCCGCAGTCGAACATGCGCCCGTTGAAGGGCGCTGCATGGAACGCCTGTGTCTGGGCAAGCCGCTTCATCGAATCCGTAAGCTGGATTTCGTTGCCGGCGCCCCGCTCCTGCGTGCCGAGAAGGTCGAACACCTCCGGCTGCAGGATGTAGCGGCCGTTGATGTAGTAGTTCGACGGCGCGACGGCGGGCGCCGGCTTCTCGACCATTTCGGTCACGGCAAAGCCGGTGCCGACATCCTTGCCCTTGCCGACGATGCCGTATTTGTTGGTCTCGGTCGGGTCGCACTGCTCAACCGCAATGACATTGCCGCCGGTCTGCTCGTAGAGCTCCATCACGCCGGCAAGACAGCCCTTGTCGCCGAACGACACCATGTCGGGCAGAAGCAGCGCGAAAGGCTCGTCGCCGATGATATCGCGCGCGCACCAAACTGCATGGCCGAGACCGTGCGGGGCCTGCTGGCGGGTGAAGCTCACTGCACCTGCGCTCAACTGGATCTTGTTCAGCGAAGCGAGCTGTTCCTGCTTCTTGGAGCGCGTCAGCGTGTCCAGAAGCTCCGGCTGGATGTCGAAATAGTCCTCGATGACGTGCTTGTTGCGGCCGGTGACGAACACGATGTGCTCGATACCTGCTTCCAGCGCCTCGTCGACCGCATACTGCACGACGGGACGATCGACCACCGTCAGCATCTCCTTCGGCATCGCCTTGGTTGCCGGCAGGAAACGTGTTCCAAGCCCAGCGACCGGGATCACTGCTTTTCTGACTTTTTTCATTCTATCATCCCTGCTTTGAGTGCTTTTCAATTTATCCCCCGTCCAATTCCGAAATTTCAGGTCATCCTGTCTGGCCTGCCGGGCGGCGACCCCGCAGTGGCTCTGCGAACCGCCGCAGCCGCGCAGCGATCGGCATTCTGAGATGCGTCAGCGCGACCGGATCGCGCAGTGCCGCGCCCATGGCCTTCAGCGGCGCGCGGTCCTTCAGGTGCTGGACCAGCGCCAGGAACGATGCCGCCTTTTCCAGGCTGCGGGTACGCCGCGCCTGCGCCGACTTGGCGGCTTCATCAAGGTGATGCGTGCGCAGAAACGCGGCATCGGCGTCGAACATCGCCTTGACGTGATGCTGCTCAAGCACGCGCGAGATGGAGCCGTCGCGAATGTGATAGTCGTAGCCGGGTTCCGGCTCGACCACGCAACGCCCGCCCTTGGCCAGCGCCGAAGCGAGGAAGATATAATCCTCGCCGATGCGCAGCTTCTCGTCGTAGCGCAGCTGGTGTTCTTCGATGAAGCGGCGCTCGAATATCGGCTTCATGTAGCCGTAGTTGAACGTGCCTTCGAAAAGGATGTTCGCGGCAATGAACTCGGCCAGCGTGATTTCGCTTACGCCTTCAAGATGCGAATGGGGAAACATCGTCTCGCGTGTGCCGGGCTCTTCACGGATCACGTCCAGATTATCGACGGCGATCTGCGCGCCGGCAGCTTCTGCGCGTTGGATCATCCGGGCGAGCCGCTCAGGCTGGACCGTGTCGTCCGCGTCGAGCACCGCGATCCAGCGCCCGCTGGCTGCTTCCAGTCCGGCATTGCGTGCGCCACCAGGTCCGCGATTTTTGTCGAGGGCAATCACCTTGACCATCTCGGGCGGGAAGGACCGCGCGAGCTCGACCGTGCCGTCACCTGAGCAATCGTCGACGACGACCACCTCGACGGATACGTCCCGCTGGCCGAGCGCGCTTTGGACGGCCCGGGCGAGGAAAGTTTCAGCATTGTAAGCCGCGATGACGAATGTCACGTCAGGCTGCATTGCTGCTTCTCCGCGCAGGTTCATGGTCACCATATTGTTTGATTTCGCGGACGCCGAGAAGTCCACTGACGACGCCGATATGCATAACGCCGCGAAGGGCGAAACGGTTGCGTCGCTCCGGCAATATTGCGAGGCCTGCGGCTGCCGCGAAGCAATAGGCTGCCTTCGCCGAAGCAAGCCCGATCTGGGGCAGGGCGAAACCAGCCGATGTCTGCCGCTCGACGATCAGCCTGCCGTGGGTCTGTCCGGAGCGGAACTTCCGCTTCATCAGCCACGAAAACTGCGCCCGCTTGGCCGGCACAGGCTCATAGACCCAGGCCTTTGGTGCGAAGGCTATTCTGCCGCCGGCCTGATGCAGGTGGGTGAAATATTCGGTGTCCTCGCCGCCCGTCTTGCCCAGTGCCAGGTTGAAGCGTCGGCCGGCCACCGGCTTTGCCGCACGGCGCAGCAGGACATTGCAGCTATAGCCTGTCCGGATCTCGCCTTTGACCCAGACCGGCAGCGTCGAATGGAAGTCACCCCGCGCCATCCAGCCCGGAGCGCCGTTCCCGTATGTCGCTTCGACCGGCCCGAGCACGGCATCCGCGCTGGTTGCGAGCGCTACGTTCATGAGTTCCGAAAGCCATTCCTTCGAGACGGTCTCGTCATCATCGATGAAGGCGAGAAAATCGCCCGAACTGTTTTCCAGGCAGGCATTGCGCGCAATCGAGATGTTGGAGGCCGGGCAATGCACGTAGACCACCGAGAACGGCAGCTTCGCGGCAATGGCATAGACGAGGTCACGTGCGCTCGGCTCGGCGTCGTTGTCGGCGACGATGACCCGAACCGTCGTATGCGGCGGTATGGTCAGCGCGCCGAGCGACAGCAGCGTCTCTTCTAGTTCCGGGCGGCGATAGGTGCAGACGCAGACGTCGATCCGGGTCGGCTTGGTGGCGGCTTCGTTTTGCTTGTTCATGATGCCGGTGCCTCTTTCCTTCGAAAATCGAGGAGCTGGAGCCAGAAGCCCGCGGACCATGCCAGGTGCATGACCATCGCCGAAAAGCCGGCCAGCGGCCCGTAGGGGTTGCGCTGGCTGAGAGCCATCCAGACGCCGTAACCCAGGCATGCCGCTGCCCAAAGGACTGCCGGAATGATGGCAGCCCAGCTGAGGAACGCCAGCGATGTCCCGGCAACGACCGGAAACACCATCAGCGGAATCATCTGTCGGATCTTGGGCATCGCGCGGTGCTTCAGAATGTTCTTGGCGCGGCCTCTGCCGTAGCCCAGATACTGCCTGAAGAGCGCCGGCACGGACGCACGCGGATAGTAGACCATGAACGTCTTGTCGGTCATCCAGAGCCGGTAGCCTGCAGCCCGTAGCCGATAGTCGAGTTCGGCATCCTCATTGTGGCTGAATGTCTCGTCGTAGCCGCCAACCGCACGAAACGCCTTCACCCGCATGAAGGCGTGGTGACCATGGTCGGTCCAGTGGCCCTTGGCCCCTTGGCGGTGTGGCGAGCCGCCATTGCCGAGCTTGGAATTCTGCGCGATCGCCGTCGCTTTCTGGAAAGCGCCGAAGCCACGCGTCGCCATGGACACGACCACCGAATCCGCGTCCGTCTCTTCCGCGTCCTCGATCAGCCGGTCGCAATAGTCGGCTGGGTAGTCGCCATGCGCGTCGATGCGGATGAAACTCGCGAACTCGTCGCCGAATTGTTCGACGGCGAGATTGATGGCAGCACTCTGTATCTTCTTGGGATTATCGAGCAGCGTTACGCGCGGATTGCTCGCGGCGATCTTTTGCACGATCGCCTGCGTCCCGTCGGTGCTGCCGCCGTCGGCAACCACGATCTTCATGCCCAGCCGCTCGACTGAAGGCGTCAGCCGGTCGATCAGCGCCTCGATATGCGCTGCCTCGTTCAGGCAGGGGATCACCACCATGCAAGGTGTTGCCAGCAAGGCTTCGTTTGTCATCTCAGCCATCACGCCGCCTGCAGCATCATGTTGGGGACACGTGTCGATCTCAGGCCGGCCAGTCGCTCCACCAGCGCCCGGCAGTCGCGCACATCGCAGACCCATGTGCCGCGATCCTCGGCCAGGATTTTCCGGCGGGCAGCAGAATAGGTTTCGGGTGTGAGGTCTTCGAAAAGCGCTGCCAGCGCATCCACGGAGGGTTCGTCGAGCAATTTGCCGAGGTGCCGGTCGGCCAGGAAACGGCCGGTTTCGGTGTTGCGCATGG
This sequence comes from Mesorhizobium sp. YR577, assembly GCF_900116595.1. Lineage (NCBI taxonomy): Bacteria > Pseudomonadati > Pseudomonadota > Alphaproteobacteria > Hyphomicrobiales > Phyllobacteriaceae > Mesorhizobium > Mesorhizobium sp. YR577. Next base: position 82,624 of record NZ_FPBI01000009.1, read on the forward strand.
CAATCGGAACCGCGCCGTAGCGGCAGCCTTCGTAAAGCCGGTTCGGCAGCAGCCAGCTCGAATTCAGCCCTTCCTCGAAAAAATCGATCGCCCAGGAGAAATGCACCTCGCCATAGACGCGCGGCAAATCTTCGGGGTTGCGATAGGCGCCCTCGAAACGCAGATAAGGCTCAGCGGCAACAAAGCCGTCGAAATCGGTAAACTCCGAATAGGCCGGACGTCCACGCAGCACGACCTCGAAGCGGCCTTCCATGCGCCGCGTGAAGGCTGCAAGAAGCTCCAGCGACTTGCGGCAACGCAAGGCGCCGAACCAGCCAATCTGCCATGGCTCGCCGGGCTTTGGCCCCTGCAGCGCCTGGTTGCTCGTGTCGCTCCCGCCGTTCAGCTCCAGCACCTTGTTCTGCAGCAAAGCCACCGGCGCATCGATCTGGCGGAAGCGCTGGAAATAGTCGCGCACGAAGGCCGGCGAACTTGTCATAAGCAGCGATGCGTTCCTGCCCAGCACGCGCTCGGTGCGCCGCAGTGCCCGCGAAATACGGTTCTGCCCGAGCAGCAGACGGTGGATGTCGAGGCACTCGTAGACGATGGGCGCATCGGAGGAAAACAGCGCCTTTGCCCGGTTGGCCAGCGCCAGCATTTCCAGATTGCGGCCGATGATGACGTCGGGTTTGCGGATGCCCTGCAGCTTGCCGCCGAGCGACAGTGCCGCCTTGGCGATCGCCACGATGCGTTGCGCGAACCTGCCGTCCTGCGTCGGACCGAGGTCGATAGGTGAAAGCATCTCCAGGCCGGCCACGGGCTTGTCGGCGCGCTTGAAGCCCGCCAGCGTGACATCCGCGCCACCGGCCTGCAGCATGATCACCCGCCGGCGGACCGCCGGATCGGAGAGATCATGCACGAGATAGAGAACGTGCAACATGTGGGACACCAGTTATTTCAGCTTGCAGACAACCGATTCGGGAAACTGGCACGCATCGCCTTCGGCGGTGTAAGCGATGCGATCGATCTCGGCCGTCACCGGCGCGCCGGGATCAGCGAATGTGCCCATCCAGGATTTCAGGATGTCGCTGCTCCACAGGCTGACAAAAATCTTGGACGCGTGGGTCGGCAGCTTTGCCGGGTCGGTCGCCTCGCCGACGAGTTCGCCGTTGACGTACCAGCTTATCTTGTCCTGCTTCCAGACGAAGGCGTAGTCGTTGAAACCCTGGTCGGCACCGCCGGGTACATCCACCAGCTTGGCGTCTCCGACAGGCTTGCCGTTCACATACTGGTTGATCTGAACCTTTGCCGGGTTCTTGCCCAGCACTTCGAAGTCGATCTCGTCATGCGGCTGCTTGTCGACCGGGCCGATATAGGTGAAGAAACCGGTGTTGAGGCCGGAGCCGGCGGCAGCCTTCATGCGCACCTCATAGGTGCCGTAGCTGTAGCGCTGCTTGGTCTGGATCTCGCCGCAGGCATAGTCGAGATTCTTTATCGACTGCTTCTGGAAGCCCAGCCGCAGCATGCCGTCGGAGACCTTCACCTGATCCTTCGACCAGATGCAGTTCTGGTGTTCGCCGTTCGTCCAGCCGTCGGAGACATACCACTGCTTCCTGTCCAGCTTGTCGAAATTTTCGACGAAGGATTTTCCCGAGGCTTTCTTCTCTTGCGCATGGGACGCATTCATTGCGCCCATGGATGAGACGAGGAGGGTACCGACGCCGAGAATGAGAAATGTCAGACCGCGCCGTGCCGTGCCGGCTTCGTTTGAAATCACGTGGCTTGCCACCTTTGTTTTGGCGGCGCCTCCCACGCCCACCTGTTCAAGTCACAGCATCGAAATGCTGCACTGCACATAGGTCGGTGGCAAGTTCAGAATGTGACGTGGGGCCTAATTTCGGACCCGCGTCCGGTAACATTTTATAAGCGCGCGTTAACCCTGTTCGGCCGCAACGGGGTTCACTGAGGCGCCTTCACCCACGTTTGCTTGGGAAAATTGCTCGATGCGCTCGCGCAGTTCGGTAACAAAACCGATCTGACCATCAAGCGAGGCAAGCCGCTTGGTGTAGCGGATCATCGCCTCGGTCAGTTCATCGATCTTCGACGACATGCCGGCATCGACGCGATCGTCCTCGAGGGCCTGCTGCGAAAAGGCGGCGTCGGCCGTCACCTTGTCGTAGCGATTGCGCAAGCCATTCTTTTCATTCTCGATTTCGTCGTGAATCTCATCGAGAACCTGCCTCAGCCGTTGCATGCGGCCGGCATCCGTCTCACGGTCACGATTCGGGTTGCGGGTTTTGAAGCGGAAAAGAGCCATATCGTTGCGCCTTGTCGAATCGCCATGCGGCTTGACCAGAGCTTACAGGAAAATCTCACCGAACCCCGAGATAAACAAGAGGATGAGGGGGCCTAACCCCCACCTCGGCCATGGTCGCCAGCGCGTGCCTCGCGCGGCTGAAACCGAACAAGGTTGAAGTCGCGGCTGCCGGCGCCCCGACCGGTGCCGAAGCCTTCTTCCGACGAAGTTCGCGCCGGCAATTGTGCACTGCATCAAAAGTGAACGGACCGCGCCGTTGCAGAGCTGGATTGAGCTGAGAAGGACCACTATCCTGAGAAGGTATGCGGTGAAAGATGCGCGCTCGGATCGGCACGGTGACAAACTTCAGCCCGAATGTGCTGGTTTGGGACGGGTCGCTCCAGCCGACATCATTCGTCACAGTTTCGGGTTAATGGCAGGCAGCATGGACCGGCGTTGTTTGGCTCTCGGTGAACGCCTTGTTCTCCATCAAGCCCGGAATTGGGCAGCCGACCAGAATTCATCGAGCGCTCATCGATAGCCTGCGAGCCTCTCCCTTAGACTTCATAAGGCGCAAGAAATGACGAAGTGCACAGCCATTATCCCTTATTACCAGCGGCAGCCCGGAATACTGCATCGCGCGCTGAAATCGGTCTTCGCGCAGACCCATCCGGACTTCGACGTGATCGTCGTGGACGACGCTTCGCCGTCGCCCGTGGAGCTGGATCTGGAAGGGTTTTCGCTGGAGGAGCGGGCCAGGATTACCGTCATAAAGCAACCCAATGCAGGCCCGGGCGGAGCACGCAACATGGGCCTCGAGCACATACCCGCCGATAGCACCTATGCCGCCTTCCTCGATTCCGATGACGAATGGACGCCCGATCACCTCAAGAATGCGGTCGCCGGCCTGTCACTTTTTGATGCAGATTGTTACTGGGCGTCGATAAAAGGCGGCGACGCCTTCTATTACCACTTCGGCGTGTCTGCTCTGGCAGACGTCACCACAGTCGACCGGCTGTCGGAAGAACCACCGATCGTCGAGGTGCCGGACCTTGCCGGCGTCATGCTGAAGAACTGGAGCTTCATGCACCTGTCCTGCATGGTCATCGGCGAAAACCTGTTCCGCAAAGTGCGCTTCGAAGCCGAGCTGCGTCTTGCCGCCGAGGACGTGCTGTTCTTCTACGAGTGCGTACGCAATGCGCAGCGCTGCATTCTCAGCGAAACCGTCGGTGCGACGCGCGGCGAGGGCATCAACATTTTCCACGGGCTCGACAACGATTCGCCGCAGTTCCTGAAGCAGCAGTTCAACACATGGGTGGCGCTGGACCGTCTCGAAAACGGCTTTCTGCATAAGCCGGAAGACAAGGCCTCGATCGAATCCTACAAGCAGACGGCGCGCCGGCAGGCCCTGTGGGGCCAGATGCGGCTGGTGCGCAAGCGCAAGGTGCCGCAGCTGAGCCTGCTGGCCGAATGGGCCTGGCGCGACCCAAAAATCCTGCGCAGCGCGGTGGAACTCGCCGTATCCAAGATTTCTCGATAGGCGAGGGCAACATGAATCCATTCTATTGGGAATCCGAACACGGCAATTTCGGCGACGACCTCAATCTCTGGCTCTGGGATTTTCTGCTTCCCGGCTTTCGCGCGGTTCACCCCGAAGTGCTGCTCGTCGGCGTCGGTACGGTCCTCAACAAGGTCTTGCTGCCGGATGGCGTCAAGAAGCTCGTGATCGGCAGCGGCTTCGGTTACGGCACGCTGCCCGATTTTTCCGACAAGTCGGAGTGGGACGTTCGCTGCGTACGCGGTCCGCTGACTGCCGGCAAGCTCGGCATCGACCCTGAGCTTGGCATCATCGATCCGGCCGTGCTGGTCGCCGATATGCCGGAATTCCAGAACCTGCCGAAGACCGGCGGTCCGATCTTCGTGCCGCATTGGGAATCCACGGTCGGCGGCATCTGGCCCATCGTCTGCAAGGCCGCCGGCCTCGACTATGTCGATCCGTGCGGCGAGGCGAAGTCGGTGATCCGGTCGATCGCCCAGGCCGAACTTGTCGTTGCCGAATCCATGCATGCCGCGATTCTTGCCGACGCCTTCCGCGTGCCATGGGTCGCAGTCAGCACCTCGCGCATCATCAACAATTTCAAATGGAACGACTGGGCCTCGACGGTAAAGGTCGCCTACAAGCCGTTGCACGTGCCGGTTTCGTCGCGCGCCGAGGCGATCACCAAGGGGGCGCGTTTCTGGGGCGTCGATTTCGACAACAAGGCGCCGCCGCCGCTTGACGATCCCAACAAGCGCAGCTTCGACGAAAGCCTGGTCATGACGCGCAACGATCCGCGTCAGTCGACCTTGCGCACCATGGCAAAGCAGGTGCTGGCGGCTCCATCGACGCTTGCCCTGCGGCAGGCGCGTCGCTCCGTACCGCAGCTCAGCGCCGACAGCGTCCTTGCCGAGCGCAAGGAGCGTTTTCGCGAAGTGCTGGCCGGGATACGGCGCGATTATTTCTAGAGCAATTCCAGGAAAAGTGCGTCGCGGGTTTCCGTTCGGAAGTTTGTAGAAACAAACAGTTAGATGACGCGCGCGGGCAGCAGGTAGCGCGGCGGCATCGGTGTGTCGCTCACCGGCCTGTATCGCGACTTGCGCGCTTCGATCTTGTCGGCGGCGACGCCACCGACGATCGACGGCAGGGATGCCGGGTTCGTCAGCGCGATGAGCCCGGCTCTAGCGAGCCCGGCCTTGGCTTTCATGTCGAGGAAGTTGCGCAACTCGTAGCGTCCGCGAATGTGGCGTTCGTGCAGACGCAGCCAGCCTTTCGCTTCCCTCGGCAGATCGGGTGAGGCGAGGATGGCCCGGTCTGCTTCATAGAGACGCTTGAGATCAAGTGTGCGGTGCCGGCCGCTCAGCGAGTCCGGCCGCACCACCGCGCCGTAGCCGCAGCCGTGAATGATCTTGTAGCGCGCACCCTTCACCAACGCGCGGGCATAGAGGTCGTAATCCTCGCCGAGCCGCAATTCTTCCTTGTAGCGGATGCCATGCGCATCGAGAAAAGCCCGGCGCATGACCGGCTTGAGAAAGCCGATCTCGCCGCGCGCCTTGCCACGCTTGGAGATATTGCCCTCGATGAAGCCGCCAATGTCGAGGAAGCGGGGTTCTGCCGCGAAATAGGGAACCTCCGGTTCGCTCATGTCGCCACGGGCATCGATGAAGACGATGTTGTCGGCAACGAAATCCCAGTCGTCATTGTCGAGAAGCCGGTCGAAACGGCCTTTCAGGAAAAAGTCGTCCGCGTCGAGGATCGCGATCAGCGGCGCCGTGGAATTTGCGATGGCATGATTGCGGGCAAAGGCTGGCCCCTTGTTCGTATCGAGGCGAAGGACCTTCAGGCGGCCGGTGCCATCGTCTGCTGCAATGGAGGTTTCCGCCGTGCGGTCGCTCGAGCCGTCATCGACGACGATGACCTCCGCGGTCTGCCTCTCGCGCAAGGCGGAGCTTATGGCCCGGGAAATCGTGTCTGCCGCATTCTTGGCTGCGATGATAACGCAGACGCTAGCCTCGGATGATGTCACGTGCACCTCTTTCAATCCGCTTTGTGGATCGCCGCTCGACAGCGGCGCGCCGGAAGTCGCCGGCTCCAATACAGGCAGATTGTTCGCAGTTGCGAAAGGCTATTTCATGACATGCGGGTGATCGAGACAGTGATCAGGGGTGCTGGGAACCGGAAACGCCGGGCAGTTGGCTGATCTTTGCCGAAGGCTGCTCTTCTGTGCCCGAGGTTTGAATTGAATCGTCGGAACGGCTTGCCGTGGCCTGCGAATTCTTGCCGCCTGAGCGCCAGACCATGAACAAAACAGCAGCAAAATAGCCTACTTGCAGGAGAATGGCGCAGATCACGGTCTGGATGAAAGTCGTCCATAGCGATTGGGTCACAACGTAAGTCGTGATGGCGAACACCACCAGTACGCCGACAAGACCGCGCAAGAATAGCAATAAGGACATTGTTATATCCTCATGCCATTAGTGTAATAGTTTCGGTTGCCCGAAATCATGCGCAGATACCTCCCTCCCAAACACACACCCACAATCTGCATCCGGCACGCGACCTGATCTTGTGATTTTTCGGAGCCGGGCGCCACTGCAAAGGCGCGTATAGAGGAGATATATTGAACCTGAGGTGAACGCGCAACATCACGAATTGGTTTCTCTTCCATTCTTTCATTGTGCATCGCTTTGAATCCAAAGGATGTTGCAGCGCAATATCTGTGGGAAATAATTTCAATCATGACATAGATTTATTGGGCTAACATAGGTTAGAATATTAAGGATATACAAGAATGATGTTGATTTTCGCCTAAGAGTTTCTCAATAAAATTTGGTTTGATTATAAGTAATACAAATAGATTTCAAAAAATGCACCTAAAACGATCAATTTTTACTAAAGCTCGCGGTAAAATATCCTCACCTAAATCGACTGTTATGTAAACGAGCGTCACAAATTATGATCTAAATCGGTTTTCCCGTCCGATTTTGATCACAGACATGACATATCCCCCAGTGTACAAATGTTATGTTGCGTTGCAGCATTTCGCATCGTTCCTGACCATTCTCGTGGAGCAGCCAAATGAATTACGCCGCCGTACTGGCAAACCTATCTCGACGATTCCGATCCGGCACCGAAGCCCAGCCGCCGATCGGAGGAGCTATTAAGAGGGGCTTCGACATTCTCGGTGCTGTGGGAGGACTCGTATTACTCAGCCCGCTTTTTCTGATGCTGGCAGCCCTGGTCAAATTTTCTGACGGCGGCAGTATCTTTTATGGCCATCGCCGGATCGGCCGGAATGGCAATGTGTTCCATTGCCTCAAGTTCCGCACCATGGTGCAGAATGGCGATGAAGTTCTGGCAGCCTATCTCGCCACCAATCCCCAGGGCCGCGAAGAATGGGAAGCCACGCGCAAACTGCAGAACGACCCGCGTGTAACCAGGGTCGGCACCGTCCTGCGCAAGCTCAGCCTCGACGAACTCCCGCAGATCATCAATATCCTGCGCGGGGACATGAGCATTGTCGGCCCGCGTCCGGTGGTGAAGGACGAACTCGAACTCTACGGCCAGGCGGCTGACTATTATCTGAAGTCGCGTCCGGGCCTGACCGGCCTGTGGCAGGTCAGCGGCCGCAACGACGTTTCCTACAATGCGCGTGTCGCCTTCGACCGTCACTATGTCGAGAACTGGTCATTCGCTTCCGATCTCAAGATCATCTTCAAGACGGTTCCGGCCGTTTTCTCGTCGCGCGGCAGCTATTGACCACGGACTGAGGCCGTTCCGATTGTTCGGATCGGCCTGCGCTTCGGCGCCAAACACCAGATGACCCGACAAACGCAGCCAGAAAGGCATGCTTTGATCAGCCTATTGTCTATACCCCATCCCATGTGGCGCGCCGGCAGGCGTTTTTTCTGCTTTGGCGCGGCCGCTATCGTCATGCTGCTGCCCATGGCGGCGCAATCCGCCGACTATCAGCTCGGCACCATGGACAAATTGCGTATCCGCGTCGTCGAGTGGCGCACGGCGGAGGGCGCGGTGCGCGACTGGTCGTCGATCAGCGGCGACTACACTGTTGGGCCTTCCGGCAACATATCGCTGCCTTTCATCGGCGAGATGCCGGCTTCGGGCAAGACGACCACCGACATCTCGACGGCGATCGGCGAGGAGCTTCAGCAGAAGTTCGGCCTGCTCGACAAGCCCGACGCCTCGGTGGAGCTCGCCGAGTTCCGCCCGGTCTTCCTTTCCGGCGATGTGGAAACGCCCGGGCAATATCCCTTTGCGCCCAATCTGACAGTGCTCAAGGCGCTCAGCCTTGCCGGCGGTCTGCATCGTGCTGATGCGGGTCAGCGCATAGAGCGTGACTTCATCAATGCGCGCGGCAATTTCGATGTTCTCGTGTCGCAGCGAAACGGCCTTCTCGCCCGGCGCGCGCGCCTTGTCGCGGAAGCCGAGGACCAGGAGCAGATCGCGTTTCCGAAGGAGCTGGAGGAAAGCGCCGATGGCAAGAAGCTGATCGCCGACGAAACCAACTTCAAGAACGCTCGCGCGAAAAGACTAAGCGACCAGCTCAAGTCGATCGATGACCTCAAGGGCCTTCTGACGAGCGAGATCGCCTCGCTTGAAAAGAAGATCGCTACCCAGAACCGTCAGATGGAACTCTATCGCAAGGAGCTGGACGGCATCGGCAACCTGGCCGACCGCGGACTTGTGGTGAATTCGCGCGTGCTGTCGCTCGAGCAATCCATCTCCGATCTGCAAGGCAAGGTGCTCGACATGGAAACGGCATCGCTGCGCGCCAAGCAGGACATCAGCAAGGCAACGCAGAATGCCGCTGACCTCCAGAGCGACCGCGATACCGAGATAGCCCAGGACCGTCAGTCGACGGAGTCCGATATCGAGGGCCTGAGCCTGAAGATCGGCATGTACAAGGATCTGATAGCCGAGGCGCTGTCGCGTGATCCGGGCGCCGCGCGCGGCTCGAGCACCAGCGAGGCCCCGCCGGTCAGCTACTCCATCGTGCGGGAAACAGACGGAAAGGCCAGCGAGATACCGGTCGACGAGAACACGCCGGTTCAGCCGGGTGACGTCATCAAGGTCGGGATATTGCCGATCCCCGCCAACTGATCGGCGGTGGACCGGATATGAAGATCGCCAAGGCACGCTTTGTCAGCCCCGACCATAATTTCTGGTATGGCTTCTTTGCGATCACCTTGTCGGTCTTCGTCTTCGCCTATTCGAGCCGCTTCGGTCAGGTTTCGATCCTGGCCTATTACGCGCTCTGGTTTCCGCTGATCCTGATCGACTATCGCCACTCGCTCGGCAACTACGCGAAATTCTACTGGATCATAGCCTTCGGCGTTTTTGCCTGCCTGTCAGTCTTCTGGTCGGCAGCACCTAGCGTCACCATGCGCGCCAGCCTGCAATATATGACGCATATCGTTTGCGCGCTGATCGTCGCGCGCACGATGAACATCCGCACATTGTCGATGGGCATGCTTGCCGGCGTCTGCATGGTGGTTCTCTACTCGCTGGCATTCGGCGGCTACAACTACGATTCGATGGACGGCAATTTCAGTTTCGTCGGCGCTTTTTCGTCCAAGAACCAGCTCGGCTTTTACTGCTCGGTGGGCATCTACTTTGCCTTCGCCGCCATCTTCATCCTGCGCGAACGCGGCATCTGGCGTCTGCTCGCCCTTGGTACGCTGGTTCTCGCCGGTTACGCGCTGCTCGCCTCGCAATCGGCAACCTCCATCATCGCCACGGCAGGAACCCTCGCGGTCGTAATCGGGTTGAGCCTCCTCCTGCTGTTTGCGCCGCGCACGCGAAAGATGTTCTTCCTCGTCGGCCTTATAGCTGCCATCGGCCTCGCTTTCGCCGCCATCAACCTTGGCGGCCTCGACCTTCTGCTCGGCGCCTTCGGCAAGGACACGACGCTGACCGGCCGAACCTATCTGTGGGGCGAGGGCATCGCCGCATGGCGGCTGTCACCCTATTTCGGCGTCGGCTACCAGGCCTATTGGGTGCAGGGCTTTTCGGAAGCAGAGCGGCTGTGGGAGGAATTCTACATCGCCTCGCGCAGCGGCTTCCATTTCCACAACACCTATATCGAGCTGCTGGTCGAGCTTGGCGTGGTCGGGCTTTTCCTGCTTGCCGTGGTGATCGTTCGGGTTCCGGTCGGCCATCTCATTCGGCTTCTCGATGACCGCGACGATGTCGCCTCTTATGTCGTCTTCGGCATGTCGGTCATGCTGGTCGTGCGCTCCTTCTTCGAAGTCGACATGATGCACCCTTATGCGATCGGCTCGTTTCTTCTCTATTATTCGGCCGGCCTGCTCGCGACATCCCAATCCACCCGGCGCTACGTCGCGCCGGAAAGTCAGCCGGAGTTGCAGGTGCATCCAGCCCAATGAAGAAGCTCTACGGTATCCAGTATCTGCGCGCCTTCGCAGCACTTGCAGTCGTCGTCTTTCACGCCGCCGAACGCACGGGCGGGCACTTCGCCATCGGGGCGGCGGGCGTCGACGTGTTCTTCGTCGTCAGCGGCTTCATCATGTGGACGCTTGCGCAGTCGCGGCCCGTCACGCCGTTGCAGTTCCTGCGGGAGCGGCTGGAGCGTATCGCGCCGGTCTACTGGATCGCCACGGCCGTCATGGTCGCGGGCGCATTTGCCGGGCTGTTCCCCAACATGAAGCTTACGCTCGGCCATGTGCTGGGTTCGCTGTTCTTCATTCCGCACATTTCGCCGAGCAATGGCGAGATATGGCCGGTTCTCGTCCAGGGCTGGACGCTGAACTATGAGATGTTCTTCTACGCCGTCTTCGCCTGCACCTTGCTGCTGCCAACGGCCAGACGGCTTCCGGCGCTGGCGGGCTTGTTCATCCTATTGACCGTCATAGGCCTTTCATTCGACAGCGATAATCCGCTTTTCCGCACCTACACCAACCCGGCGATCCTCGAATTCCTGCTGGGCGCGGTCATCGGCAAGTTCTGGCTGGAGGGCAAGATTCCATCGCCCGCCAGCGGCCTTGCGCTGATCCTGCTTGCCGTCTTCGGTTTCGTTTTTGTCGGCGTTACCTATGTCGGCTTTCATCCCTTCGTCTTCGGCCCGCTCGCCGTCGCCCTCGTAACAGGCGTGCTTTCGCTGGAGCGCGCCGGCATGATTTCCGATTTTCGCCCGCTGACGTGGATCGGCGACGCTTCCTATTCCATCTACCTCTGGCATACGCTGGCGGTTTCGGTGGTGGCGAAATTTGCGCCGGCGCTTTCCCTGCCGGCTCCCCTTGCGCTGGTCATTGCCGTGCTCGCCGGCACTGCCATTGGCCTCGTCGCCTATGAACTGCTGGAAAAACCGATCGCGGCCGCTTTCAAGACGTTACGCCGGCGTGGCGCGAGCAGGGCGTTGCCGCCGGAGCGCGGAATCGAAGCAGTGACGAAGACATAGTTTCGTTCTTCGAAGTCGAGGCCAAATTTTTCTCGAGCCGAAAAATAAAATCGGTCTATTCAGCAGTAAAGCGTAATTGCGTTTCTTGCCACTCGAAGATATTTTTCACCATCTGTGATAAACGCAGTGGGGGAAGATTATGCAATTTTCGGGTTCCAGGATCGCGACGCTGTTTTGTGCCGCCATTCTTCTGTTTGCCGGCGTAAATCTTGCTGTGGCCGATGCCACCATTCCTACTGCCGACATCGAAGGTGCCGCCGACAATGCGCTGGCCAAGCGTTATGACGGCTCGTTCATCGTCAGCTACGAAAAATTCTCCTACACCGATTTCACCATTCCGCTTTCGCCGCTGAAGCCCAGCGAGGATGAAGACGCGCGCGATTCCAGCAACAACCGTGTTTTCGCCCCTGAAAAGAAGGTCGAGGTCGAGGGTGCATTGACCCGCATCGCCTATGTGTTGCCCGCCGAGCGCTCGCCGCTGGAAGTACTGCGCAATTATCAGGATGTGATCGAAGAGGCCGGCGGCGAAGTCCAGTTCGAGTGCAAGAAGGAAGAATGCGGCGGCGATGCCACCCGTTCGAGCAGCGGTGGCGGCAACAATATGAGCCTGATGCAGTATTTCTTCCACGAGGCCGATGTGAAGGATGCGGCCTTTTCCAACGGCAATTGCGCCCTGACCGCCGGCATCAACGACCAGCGCTATTTCACCGCCAAGGTGCCGCAGTCAGCCGGCGACGCCTACGTCACCGTGCAGGCTTATCAACTGGTGGATGATCTCTACTGCAAGGAGTTCAACGGGCGCACCATTGCCGTCGTCCAGATTCTGGAACCGAAGCCGCGCGAAAAGAAGATGGTTCTCGTCGAGGCCAAGGAGATGGCCGATTCGCTGAGCCAGAAGGGCAGCATTTCGCTCTATGGCATCCTGTTCGACACGGACAAGACCGACATCAAGCCGGAATCCGAGCCGACCCTGAAGGAAATCGCTGCCCTGCTGAAGAACGAGCCGAATATCTCCGTCATCGTGGTCGGCCATACCGACAATCAGGGCGCCTTCGACTACAATCTCGACCTGTCGTCGCGGCGCGCAAATTCCGTCAAGAATGAGCTTGCCGCCAAATACGGCATCGAGGCTGCGCGCCTCACCGCCGCGGGCGCCGGCATGATGGCGCCCGTCGCCAGCAATGACGACGAGGCCGGCCGCGCCAAGAACCGCCGCGTGGTGCTGGTCAAGCTCAACTGAGCAGGCATCGGGCTTCAGCCTGCCGATTTGCTTCGGATGATGGTAGACTGTGACTGGACGCGCGGCCGTTTCGTTGGCAAGACGGGCGCAATTCCCGTAACATCGTTCAGTTTTACCAGCATCGGAATTGCCATGACCAATGTCGCCCTCACCGGGCTCGCCCGGGATCTTGCCAGACGTGCGGAGGAGGGGCGGCCGGTTCGCATCGGCGTCATCGGCTCGGGCGAAATGGGCACCGACCTGGTCACGCAGGCGATGCTGATGAAGGGCGTCGAGGTTTGCGCGATTTCCACGCGCCGCCCGCATACGGCGCGTGAGGCGATCAAGATCGCCTATGGCGACGAGGCCATGGCGCGCGAGGCCGACACCGCCTCGAAGGTCACCGAGGCGATCGAGGCCGGCAAGATCGCCATCACCTCCAACGAAATGCTGGTCACCAACCCGCTGGTCGATGTCGTCATCGACGCCACCGGCAAGCCGGGCGTCGCCGCCGACTTCGACCTCAAGGCGATGGAGCACGGCAAGCATCTCGTCATGATGAATGTCGAGGCCGACGTCACCATTGGCGCCTATCTCAAGAAGGAGGCCGACCGGCTCGGCGTCGTCTATTCAGTTGGCGCCGGCGACGAACCGTCAAGCTGCATGGAACTGATCGAGTTCGCCTCCGCACTCGGCTACACCATCGTCTCGGCCGGCAAGGGTAAGAACAACCCGCTCAACCACGATGCCGTGCCCGACGATTATCGCGAAGAAGCCATCCGCCGCAACATGAACCCGCGCATGTTGGTCGAGTTTATCGATGGATCGAAGACCATGGTCGAGATGGCGGCTATCGCCAACGCCACCGGCCTCGTGCCTGACAAGCCCGGCATGCACGGCCCCAAGGCCGACCGCGATCAACTGGCCAAGGTGCTGATCCCTGAGAAGGATGGCGGCGTGCTGAGCAAGAAGGGCGTCGTCGACTATACGATCGGCAAGGGCGTGGCGCCGGGCGTCTTCGTCATCGTCGAGGCCACCCATCCGCGCATCGTCGAGCGCATGGACGATCTGCATGTCGGCACCGGTCCCTATTACAGCTTCTTCCGGCCATACCACCTGACCTCGCTGGAAGTGCCGCTGACGGCGGCCCGCATCATGCTCTACGGCAAGCCCGACATGGTGCCGCTGCCGACGCCCGTGGCCGAAGTCTGCGCGGTGGCCAAGCGCGACCTGAAAGCCGGCGAGATTTTCGATGCCATCGGCGAAACCTGCTACCGCTCCTGGACAATGACGGCGCAAGAAGCCCGCGCCAGCCACGCCGTGCCCGTCGGTCTGCTGGAAGGCGGTAAGGTGCTGAAGGCGGTCCGGAAGGGCGAACTGCTCACCACCGACAACGCAGCACCGGACGCCACGACGCGGCTGTATGAGCTGCGGCGGAGGCAGGATGCGATGCTTTATGGGGCAGTTGCGAGTTCGGCGGCCCTTGTTTGAGTGGTGGTCGGCGGGCGAGTGAATATCCTCTGTCCGTTTCGAGACTTGATGTGACCGTTGTCTATGGAGGCGTCATGAAAGAGAAATTCAGGACTTCCCAGACCGAGCCGGCAATCGCCACTCCGACACCCGAAATCGAATGCGAAAACGGCCGCTTACCCTTGGCAGAGCGCCTGGCGACAATCGCCGGCAACCTCAAAGCCGGAAGCGGTGAGGGTGGCAGACAGATGTCCAAGGATGAGATCGATCAGATGTGGGGCCACACCTGACATCTACCGAATTGCCGCCAGGTGAAGCGCCTGCCGGAGCCGCCGATCTCGCATAAGCTGCCGCCCTACTTCCCCAGTTCCACCGACCTCAACCGCGCCGCTTCCACAGCCTCGGTCAAAAGGTTCTTCAGCCGGTCCTCTCCCATCAGCACCGCAAGCGCTGCTGCTGTCGTGCCGTTGGGGCTGGTCACTTGCTGGCGCAGCACGCCGGGTTCTTCCTCGCTTTCGGCGGCGAGGCTCGCTGCGCCGAACACGGTCTGCATGGCGAGCAGCTTTGCCGTTTCCTTCGGCAGGCCGGCATGTTCTGCCGCTGCCGTCAGGCATTCGATGAAGTGGAAGATATAGGCCGGGCCTGAGCCGGAAACCGCGGTCACTGCGTCCATCAGGCCTTCGTCATCGATGGTCGCCACCGCGCCGCTGGCCGAAAGCAGCTCGTCAACTATGCGTTTGGTCAGCGCAGAGACATTGCCGTTCGCATAGACCACCATCATGCCCTTGCCGATCGCGGCGGGCGTATTCGGCATCACGCGGATGATCGGCGTCTTGCTGCCGAGGATGGTCTCGAAGGTTGCAATCGGCGTTCCGGCGGCGACGCTGACGAAAGTCGTCTCACCATTGCCGAGATGCTTGTAGGCGGCCGTCACTTCGCGGATCACCTGCGGCTTGACCGCAAGCACCACAAGCTTCGGTGTTGCGCCAGCCGGCAGACCGCTGGCATCCGGACTTGCCGCAGCGCCCAGCTTTTCAGCGCGCGCGCGCAAATCCGCATTCGGCTCGACCACGAAGGTTTCGGATGGCTTCAACTGGCCCGATTTCAGCCAGCCGGCGAGCATCGCGTATCCCATATTGCCGCAACCGGCGAGCACGACTGTGATTGTCATTTGAGTTCTCCAGACAAGTCCTCAATAGACGGTCATGTGCGGATGGAAAAGGGTGCCCGTGGAGCTGGCCCAAATCCTCGTCAGGGCGTGTCCAACCTCTTGCTGAAGGCATTGGTGAAGATCATCTCGCCTCTGTCGCCGACCGCCTCTGCCAGCGTGACATCCATGTAGTCGTTGGTGACGTGGACGATGGCGAAGCCGCCCATATAGGCGGCCTTGGGCTTGAAGATGTCGAGCCCGTCGCGCTGATAGATCATCGCCGTCTCGTGCTGATGGCCGTGAAAGATACCGATGACATTGTGGCCGGAAAGCACCGCCAGCAGCGCCTTGCGGTCGTCCTCGCTCCACCAATGCGGTGCGCCGGCGCCGTCATCGTCGAATTGTTTTTTCGCCGGGTCCCACTTTTCCGTCGAGAAAGGATCCCAGCCATAGTGCTGGAAGAGGATCACCGGCTCGCCGTTGCCGGCGTAGGTCTCCAGATCTCGCTTGAGCCATGGCAGGCCGCTCACCGCGCCCTTGGTGGTGTCGCCGGCAAAGCGATGTGTCTGGACCAGATGCAGGCCGCCCCAGTTCCAGGAATAGTCATCCGAAGCGCTGTCGTAGTTTTCGGCCGGCACCGGCGGCTTGAAGAACACGCTCGGGCGGTGGTTGATCTCAATATAGTCGCGCAGTTCCTGCCGGTACCAGTCAGTTTGCGGCGGCGGGCCGTCCTGGTCGAGATCGTGATTGCCGAGGCCGGCATAAACGGGAAAATGCACGCGGTCCGGCCCGGCGCCCTGCTGGTAGCGATGGCTGAACTGCAGCAGCTGGGTTCCTTCCCGCGGTTGCGTCATCTGTCCGCCGCCATCGTCGGTCAGGTCGCCGCCGACGACCACGCCGAGCGGCCGCGAAATCTTCCTGCCCGCGCCTGCAAGCCCGCTCGCCGCGCCTTGGATATCCTTCGGCCAGCGATTGTTCGGCACGCGGTTAAGCGCTGCGATGTGGCGCAGCAGGTTCTGGTCCGTCTTGCCTTCCTGCAAACAGTTCGGGCTGAGGCCGCTCGCCATGCGGCAGGCGTGCACGTCGTTTGTGAAGATGAAGGTGGCGTCGATCATCCGGCCGGAAGCAGGCGCCACGGCAAAGGCCTCGCGCGGCAAGGCGGAGAGCACAGCCAGCCCGAGCCCGCCGAGGATCATGTCGCGCCGGGACAGTCGAATGTCCGGGGCGCTGGAACCCTGTCCAGGAGCAATGCCGCGCGCGCTCATGCGATGAAGATGTGACGTCCGCATGCGCTTTGCAACTAACGTTTCGTCCGTGTCGCCACCGGAAAACGTGCGACCAGCCTTAGCCCGATGATGCTGAAGACGAAGAACAGCCAGACCGGATCGGCACGACGGAAGAAGAAACTCTCCAGGAAGGAGTTCAGCGCGGTGAACAACAGGATCATCATGAAGAAGTCACCGAGGAAGACGTTCTCCTTGCGCATGGGAATGCGCATATAGTCGCGCAGCGGCGCGATGAAGAAGGCCCAGGCGGCAACGCATAGCGCCGGAATGCCCATGATGACGGCGATGTCGAGATAACCGTTGTGGCCATGCACGATGCTGCGGATGTCCCATGGCCGGTCGAAGGGCTGGTCCATGGTCCAGAGGAACATCGTGCCCCAGAAGCTCTCATAGCCGTAGCCGGTCCATGGTTTCTTGGCGATCATCTCGCCGGCGAACTCCCACAGGGTGGTGCGCCCGGTATAGGTCAGGTCGGGAAAGTTGTGGTGGACGAACAGCCGCAACGGCTCGATGAAGACGATGCCGAGCGTGCCGATCGTCGTACCGATGATCGCCAGCAGGAACAGCGCCGGCGTCAGCGAGCGCACCCCGAAAATTCCCGGCACAGCCACCATCAGGATCGCGAGAGGCACCAGCCCGGCAGTTGTCTTGGAGCCGGTGTTCATCATGAAGATCATCGCGGCGACCAGCAGGAACGGACCGGTGACCTTCCAGCCGCGCCGGAACAGATAGAGACCGCCAAAGCTGAAACAGGCCATTACCGGCCCGGCGATGTTCTTGTGCGTGAACACGCCGCGCCACAGCCCGGCATGCTGCGGCTCGGCGCCGACGGTGGTGTGCTTGGCTTCGTTTGGAAACAGCACCAACCCGACAAAACACAGAACTACGATGAAAATGCCGGAAAAGGCAATGACGGCCGAAAATGCGTCGGCGTCGCGCGGAATGGCAAGGACCGTCGCCATCACCAATATGCCGATGATGGTGAAGGAAGCGGCACGGAGTGCCGCCATCGGGTCCGTCGCATTGGCGACCGAGAGCATCAGGAAGCCGAGCAGCAGCAGGAAAGACGGCGCAAACAGCGCCATCAGCACGCGCCTGTCGGCAAAGGTGAACAGCGAGAAGATCGAAATCGCGCCCAATGCGCCGAAGCCGAGCTGGTTGACGATGTCGCCGCCCGCCGACGGCATCTCGGCGCCCCCCGGCTGGAACGGCCGGAACGAGATCATCACGACGGTCAGCAGCAGCGAGGCGATCGCGGTGGCGATACCGGTGCGCGTGAAAGCGCCGGCCAGCGGCATCCAGAAAGAAACCTTTCGAGGATTCGTTCCGCCGAGGTGTATGGCGTGGTTTTCGAGAACCGGAGCGGAGCGGACATGCGGTCCGTGAGCACCGGAAGCGGAGAAAATCGCGTCAGACGACCGGTGGGGCGAAGTCATCGAAGGGTTTCTCAGTTTTTTTCGGGCTGACGATATTGCTCATTGGCATATCCAAATTCGGCCATCACCCGGCCGAGCGCAACATAGACGGGATAAAGACCGACCGAAAGCGAGCGTGTTTCATAGAGCCGCCGCGCGCCCCGTACCGGAGAAGCCGCCAGCAGCGCCAGGCTTTTCAACAGCACTTTCGTGTTGGCAAAGGGCGTGTCGGCCCGTTTCTTCTTTTCCACCAGCGTCGAAATCACGCCGTTGCGCAAGGCGCGGGCGCGGATCCAGTCGGCCTCGACCCGGCGCGCCGGCACGGCTTCGTAGACGGGTGCTTCCGCACACCAGCCCAGCCTGAAGCCGCGCACGGCCGAGCGGCTCAGGAAATCGGAATCGCCGCCGCCCATGAAATTGAACCGCAAGTCGAGGAAGGGCGGACCCATGGCCGCCAGCACATGGCGTCCGATCAGGAGATTGCCGGACGAGTAGAGGGCCGGCACGCGACCGCTTTCGTTATAGGGTGGCGCAAAGACCGGATGCGTCGCCCACTTTTCGTGAGCAGGTTCTGCAAAGACGGGAATCTGCGGGCCGCCGACAATGTCGGCACGCATCGTCTCCGATGCCAGGCACATGCGCTCCAGCCAGTTCTCGTCCGCGATCTCATCGTCGTCGATGACAAGCAGGTGGCGAAAGGCGGGGAAATAGCGGATCGCCGTCTGCCAGCCGGCATTGTAGGCGCTGCAATTGCCGCGATCATGCGCAATGATGACCATGCCGGGAAGATGTCCGGCCACGAACAGCGGCGTCGCGGCCTTGGCGCCTTCGCGTTTTTCGGCCTCGTTTTCCATGACGATGATGGCAAAGGGGCGTTGCGTCTTTTGCGCGCGCAGTGAGTCGAGCGTGGCCAGCAATTGCTCCGGCCGGCGGAAGGTCGGCACGGTAACAACCGCTTCCATTGCCGCGAAGTCCAGGGCAGGAGACTTGCCGGCGATCGAAACGGCGCCGTTTGATGGCGAAAGGGTCATGCGTGGGCTGCCGATTGAGTTTGGGCTGTGATATCACTATCGCCGATAACGGTTCGTTAAACACCTTTCGTGGAACGGGCTTCGCCAGTGGGCCAATCGCGACAATCATATGTGTCATTTAATCAACGGTTCACCGCGCTCTGCTAGCGAAAATGCTGACGTAGGGGTATGATGCATCTTCTGTTTGCAACATCGATCGTGCCGGACGGCGCGCTGGAATCGGGCTACGAGATCGCCAATGCCGCGGTCATCGATGCTTTGCATCGTGCTGGCGTGCGCGTCACGGTCATCGGTTTTGCCTGGCCGGGCAAGCCGCCGGCCGATCCCGACAACACCATAGTGCTCGGCGAAATCGACGTTCGCACGGAAGACGCACCGCTCAAGCAGAAGATGGTGTGGCTCGCCAAGGCGATGCGCACCGGCCTGACCTTCTCGTCGGTGAAGCTGCGCGCCGTCACCGCCAGGGAATTGCGCCAGGAGATCGACAAAGCCGGCCCGTTCGACGGCTATGTGCTGAACTCCGTCCAGTTTGCGGGCGCATTCGAGGGCGTCTTCGATGACCGTCCTTCGATCTTCGTGGCGCATAATGTCGAGCATCGCTCGGCTATCGAGATTGCCCATTCGGTCAACAGCATGCTCCAGCGTTTCATGTATACGCGCGAGGCGAGGCTGCTGAAGACGCTCGAATTGCGGCTGTGCGAAAAGGCGCGTTTCGTGTTCACGCTGGCCGAGGAAGACCGCGCAGCCCTCGGCGTCGCCTCGGATGACAGGTCGGCTGCTTTGCCGCTTGTCACGCGCCACACGCCCCCGCCGCAGCCGTCGAAGCGGCAGATCGAGTGTGACGCAGCCCTTATCGGCACCTGGACCTGGCAGCCGAATAGAATTGGCCTCGACTGGTTTCTGGGCGAGGTCGTGCCGCAACTGCCGAGCGATTTCCGGATCCGCATCGCCGGACGCACGCTCGCGGGCACGTCATCGACCCATCCCGGAGTGGAATTCGTCGGCCGGGTGCCCGATGCCGAAGCGTTCGTGCGAAGTGCCGCGGTCATCCCGCTTATCAGCCGTGCCGGCACCGGCGTGCAGCTCAAGACCATCGAGACCTTCGAACTTGGCCTTCCCGCAGTCGCAACCCGAAGCGCCCTGCGCGGCATAGATCATATGCCGGAAAACTGCGTCGTCACCGACAATCCGGCCGTTTTCGCCAAGGCGCTCGAGCGCGCGGCGTCCGGCAAGGTTGCCGACGCCGACGGCCGCATCTTCTACCGCCAGCAGCGTGCCGCACTCGACGCGCAGGTCATGCGGGGCCTGGACAAGATCGGCTACCAGAGAGATGGAGCTGCCGCATGAACGTCCATGCCGGCCGCCGGTCCTCCGATGTGAAGTCCTGGAGAATGATACTTGGCATTCACGTCGCCAATATCGAATGGGGCGCGGCGATCACCATCCTGAAGCGCAAGCTGGATGACAACCGCTTCACCAAGATCAGCTTTCTCAACGCACACAACGCCAACATCGCCTGCGTTGATGAAGCCTTCGCCGACGCGCTGAACGATTTCGTCATTCTGCCGGACGGCATCGGTGTCGATATCGCGTCCAAACTGCTCTACGGCGCGCCGTTTCCGTCGAACCTGAACGGTACCGATTTCATTCCCGCTTTCCTGAAAGCATCGGCCCGCCCGCTGACGGTTGGCCTGATCGGCGCCACGCGCCGCAACGCCGACGAAGCCGCGCGCAAACTCGCAGCATTGGCTGAACAGCACAGCTTTGCCGTCATCCATGACGGCTATTTTGCGCCCAAGGACGAGCCGGAAATCCTCGAACGCATCAGAATCCTGCGCCCCGACATCCTGCTGGTCGCCATGGGCGTGCCACGCCAGGAATTGTGGATCGCCCGCAACCTGACCAAGCAGCATTGCATCCTGCCGATCGCGGTCGGTGCATTGCTCGACTTCCTCAGCGGCTCGGTGCCGCGCGCGCCGGGGTGGATGCGCACCCTGCGGCTCGAATGGCTGTTTCGCCTGATCATCGAGCCGCGCCGCCTGTGGCGCCGCTATATCGTCGGCAATCCGCTCTTCCTTGCCCGCGTCCTGTATCAGAAGTTTTTCGGCGTGAGGGAAGAACGGTGAACAGCCGTTTCGTTCCCTCCGACGACAGGCGCTCGAACATGCCGGTGACCTTGCAGGCGGCAATGGTGACCGCCAGCTACGCGCCCGATTTCGAACGCTGCCGGCTGCTTTGCGAGACCGTCGACCGCCACGTCGCCGGCATGGCGCATCATTACATCCTGGTCGAGCATCGCGACGTGCCGCTGTTTCGCCAGCTGGAAACACCAAACCGCACGGTGGTCGACGAGCAAGACCTGCTGCCGAGCTGGCTTCACGTCCTGGACGACCCGCTCAGCCTGTTTCGCCGCCGCGTCTGGCTCAGCATGCGCACCATGCCGCTGCGCGGATGGCATGTGCAGCAGTTGCGCCGCATCGCGGTTGCAGCGCATGCGAAGGAGGACGTTCTTGTCTATGTCGATTCCGACGTCGCCTTCCTGAAGCCGTTCGACTGCGCCGCCTTCCAGCGTGAGGGCAAGGTGCGGCTTTTCCGGCGTGACGATGCCATGGCAGGCCGTGATCAGGGCGAGCACCCCATATGGTCGCGCAATGCCGGTGCAGCCCTCGGCATTGAAACCCCCGAAATATCCCCGCATGACTACATCTCGACGCTGATCGCATGGCGGCGCGACAGCGTGCTGGAAATGTGCCGGAAGATCGAGGCGGTGCATGGCCGCCACTGGATCGCGGTTCTTGGCTCGGCGCGAAAATTCTCCGAATGCCTGCTCTATGGCCGCTTCGTGGACGAGGTTCTGGAAGGGCAGGGCCATTTCCATGGCGCGGAAGAATTCTGCCGCGTGCACTGGACGGGTTCGGCCATGTCGGAGGCGGAATTCCGCGAATTCGTCGCCACCATGTCGCCCGAACAGGTGGCGATCGGCATGCAGTCCTTCATCGGCACCGATCTCGACCGCATCAGGCGGTTGGTCGAGGCATAATAGCCCGCGCTTGGCCGCTTACACCGCCTTCGCCGGCAGCTTCAATGCCGAATAGGTGAGGGCGGCCGACGCCAGGTAGAGCCCGGCGAAGACGCCGTTCAGCCACCATATCAGGTCCGGTGTTTCCAGTCCGCGCGTCAGTATCCAGATCAACAGAACGGCCTTGAGCCCGGCCAGCAGCGCGAGATTTATCGCGCGAATCAGCGTCTGTCCCCGCGCGAACAGCAGCTCGGCCTGGTATTCCACCAGGTTGCGCAGGCCCGGAACGCATATGGCAAGCGCCACCAGCGGGGCGGCTTCGGCAACGTTCCTGCCGAGTGCGTTGGGGAAGAAATGCAGGACCACCGCAAGGCAGAAAAGGGCCAGCGTCGAGACGAGGAACACGCCGAGTTCGATGCCGCCGCGCACCTTCCAACGCCTCAGCATTTCCGGCGCGCGCATCATTCGCTGCACCAGCATCATCGAGAAGGTGCGGATCGGTATGGCGGTGAGATCGACCAGCCGCATGATGATGGCATAGAGACCGGCAAGCTGCGGCCCGCCGATCGACAGCACCAGCAGTTTGTCGAATTCCATCTGCAGGTAGAACAGCACTTCCGCGCCGGCGACATAGACCGAATCCGCCAGCCGCCGCATATAGAGCGGAATGCGCAGCCGCAGGCGCTGGCGCGGGTAGAAGAAGCCGAAGGCGATGGCCGCCGATATGGCATTGGCGGCAATGTAGAACAGTGCCCAGTCTTCCAGCGCATGCGTCGGCCAGAAGAAGAATGCCGCCGCGAAAGCGGCCCGCGCCACCGTTCCGAGTATCGCCATGATCGCCGCGCGACCGAACCGGCCGAGACCGTTGTTGACGATCAGCGCCACCTCCACCGGCCGCCACAACAGCGCTTCGGCGAAGACCACCGTCGCAAAGATCTTGAGCGTCAGTTCGCTTGAAAAGAACAGCAGGTAGACCCCATAGGAAGCCGCCGCGAGCAGCGGCAGCGAGAGCACCGCCAGCAGGATGAAACCCGCCGTGAAGGTGCCGATAAGGTTCGGCCGGATCGTCGCCGTCCGGTAAAGCGCTGAGATGAAGCCGAAGGCGAGGATGCGCGACAGCATGACGCCTGCCGCCGAGGCGGTTGCGAAGAGACCGAAGTCGGCCAAAGACAGCGTGTTGGCGAGTGCTATGAAATAAATGAGCGAAAAGACAAGCCGCCCGCCGGCGCCGCTGATCGCCGAAAAATAGTCGCGCACGAGGTTGCGCCGTTCCGACAGGAACGCGGTCAGTCGCGCGGTCGGCCGCGCAGGCCTTGTGTTGTTGCTCTGGGTCATATTTGAGTCGAGAAACTACCGTTGAAAGCTTAATGTCCCGCAAAGCAGGATGCACGCTGGCGCTTACCGGAAGTTGCACCTAAATTAACGTTTTGTTTCCCATACTTGTTTAGCGTGACTTAACGATCGGTTCTCGATCACCGTGCCCCGTTTGGAAGCTGTCGCAGAATGTTCGACACCGAAAATCGTGATGATCGAAAGCGTTCGCTGCTTGCATATGCCGGCGACGATCGTGATGCCCGAAAGGCACCGCGTCCCGGTTCCCTGCTTTCAATGGCGAATTCCGAGCCGGAAGCCGATCCGGTAGAGCGGCATCGGGCAGCGAGGGCACAGCGCGAAAGCCGCTGGGAAGCCCCGGTTGCGGCTGAAGCGCCGCCGACCGTACAACCGACATACACCCCAGCCGAACCGCGATCCTCGTGGCACATCGCCGATCTGGTTCCTGGCTGGATGTCGCGTATGGCGCAGCATCGCCAGCATCAGCTATCATCGGCCACCGCCGAAGCCGCCTCCGTCGATCAGGACCGGCGGCTTGCAACGCGGCGGCAGGATGACGACAGCGTGCGTGGCAACGAAGATCAGTTCGCTCAAAGGGGCGATGATGGTGACGACCAGCAGTGGAAGCCGCTGGTCGATCCGATGAAGGTCATCGGCGGTGTCGCCCGCTCCAAATTGCTGATTGCCGCGACGACGATACTCGGCGCGCTGCTCGGCATCGCCATCGCCTTGTCGACGCCCAAGACCTACGAGGCGGCAACCGAACTGCTGATCGATCCGCGCGACCTCAAGCTGGTTGACCGGGATCTCACCCAGGCGGGCTTCTCCAACGAGGCAACGCTCGCCATCGTCGAGAACCAGGTGCGCGTCATCACCTCCGGTACGGTGCTCAACAAGGTCGTCGACCGCCTCAATCTCGAAAGCGATCCAGAATTCAATGGGCAGGGCGGGGGCGGGCCTCTGTCATTCGTCCGCTCGCTGCTGTCGCGCGGCAGCAACGGCGCCGACGATCCCGGCCGCCGCCGTTCGCTGGCCGTCGGCAATCTCGCCAAGGCCCTTTCGGTGGAACGCGGCGGCAAGACCTTCGTGGTCGTCATCGATGTGAAGACGCAGGACGGCGAGAAGTCGGCGCTTATCGCCAATACCATGGCGGATGTCTTTCTGAAGACCTATGGCGAGTTGCAGTCCGATACGGCCGGCCGCGCCACCGACGAACTGACGGCCCGGCTCGACGAGCTTCGCAGCGGCGTGGAAGCCGCCGAACGCAAGGTCGAAGCTTTCAAGGCCGAGAACGATCTGATCGACGCGCAGGGCCGCCTGATCAGCGACGATGAAATCCTGAAGCTCAACGAACAGCTTTCGATCGCGCGTGCCCGCACACTGGAACTCAATGCCAGGGCCGCCTCCACCAGGAACGTCAATGTCGATTCCGTTCTCGGTGGCGTACTGCCGGAAGAAATGGCGTCGGCGAGCATGACCGAACTGCGCTCGCAATATTCGACGCTGAAGGGCGAGGCCGACCGTCTTGCCGTCAAGCTCGGGCCGCGCCATCCGCAGCGCCAGGCGGTCGAAGGCCAGCTTGCCGGCGCGCGCGACCAGATCGCCGCCGAACTGCGCCGCATCGTCTCCTCGGTCCAGACAGAGCTGAAGCGCGCCGTGCAGCTTGAACAGGAACTGTCGTCGCGGCTCGCCCAGCTCAAGGTGCGTTCGGGCAGCGTCAGCAGCGAACTCGTAACCCTGCGCGAACTGGAGCGCGAGGCGACCGCCAAGCGCGCCGTCTACGAATCCTTCCTGCTGCGCGCCCGCGAAACCGGCGAGCAGAGGGACATCAATACGGCCAATATGAGCGTGATCTCGGTGGCATATGCGCCGTTGCAGGCCAATGGGCCGTCACGCTCGACGATAACGATCGCCAGCACCATCCTCGGTTTCCTGGCGGGCATCGGGCTGGGCGGCATGCGCGGTGCTTATGAAAGCCTGCGCGATACCGCCGACGATCGCCGTCGCCGGCGCAATCCACGCAAGCGCAGTGCTGCACCGCTGACCCCGGCCAACCGCGAGCCAGCGCAGCGTCCATACCAGCCGGCCCCACAAGCCGCATCCTCCGCGTTTGGTGAACCCGCCTTCGCACGCGAAACTGCTGTGCACGCCGGCTCATATTCCGTCCCGGAACAGGCAGTTCCGCAGCCGGCTCCAATGCGGCAGCAGCCTTCCTATCCGGAGACAGACCCGAGGCAAAATTCCGCCGCCGGCTACCCGACTTATCATGCCCCGCAGCCGGTTCAGGCGCCTGTGACCTATCAGCAGGCTGCGGTGCCGCCTTTCGTCCAGCCGACGCCTCAGCCGCAAGCCTATCCGCAGCAGCCGGCGCCGCATCCTTATGCCGGCCAGTACGCGCAGCCACCGGTACAGCCCGCGCCGCAGCCCATGACTTATGCGCCACAGCCAACGCCCTATCCGCAGGCACCCGCGCAGATGTACCAGCCGCTGCATTCGCAGGTTCAGCTGCAGGGCTATTATCCCTATCCACCGCAAGCGCCTGCCTTTGAACAGCAAATGCCGATTCAGCCCCAGCCGGCAGCACAGCCCGCATATCAGCCGATGCCGGGGGCATTCCAGCCCGCGCCCGCACCGCAGCCGCACGCACCGGCCGGCCCGCAGATGCCGGACCCCGCGGCCCATCAGCCGCCCATCGAGGAAATCCGCGCCAGCCTGCGCGACTTCCGTCAGGCCGTGGAAGAGCTCGCCACATCACGCGCGCGCCGCCGCTATTTCTAAATAATTCACCGGGTTTCACGTTAGCGGCACGCCGTGCCGTATTGACGGGATTGCGCCGCGAATTTTTCGTGACTATGCCTGTTATACGGATATGCTTACCATGCAAGAAAAATGCATAGGAGGAAATAAATGGCTGAAGTGATCGATGGCAAGCTGGTGGCCGAAGATGTTGTCGCAACGGTCAAGCGCCTGACCGCCGATCTGTTGGCCAAGCACGGCGTGACACCCGGCCTTGCCGTGGTCATCGTCGGCGAGGATCCGGCCAGCCAGGTCTATGTCTCCTCCAAGGGCAAGAAGGCCAAGGAATGCGGCTTCCACTCGGTCCAGCACACGCTGCCCGCCGACACCGGCGAAGCCGAGCTTCTGAAACTTATCGGCGATCTCAACGCCGACCCGGCCATTCACGGCATTCTGGTGCAACTGCCGCTGCCAGACCACGTCGATGCCGGCAAGGTCATCCAGACCATAGCGCCGGAAAAGGATGTCGACGGCTTCCACTTCATCAATGTCGGCAAGCTCGGTACCGGCGAACTGGCGACGGCCTTCGTGCCTTGCACGCCCGCCGGCTCGATGCTGCTGATCGAGCGCGTGCGCGGCAAAGACCTCTCCGGTCTCAACGCGGTCGTCGTTGGCCGCTCCAACATCGTCGGCAAGCCGATGGCCAATCTGCTGCTGGCCGCCAACTGCACCGTCACCATCGCCCACAGCCGCACCCAGGACCTGCCTGCCATCGCTCGCACCGCCGATATTCTGGTCGCAGCTGTCGGCCGTCCGGAGATGATCAAGGGCGACTGGGTCAAGCCGGGCGCGACCGTCATCGACGTCGGCATCAACCGCATTCCGGCACCCGAAAAGGGCGAGGGCAAGTCGCGGCTCGTCGGCGATGTCGCCTATGCCGAGGCGGCGAAGGTCGCGGGCGCGATTACGCCGGTACCCGGCGGCGTCGGCCCGATGACCATCGCCATGCTGATGGCAAACACGCTCGTCTCTGCTAGTCTCACCGCAGGCATCGAACGCCCGTCTTTCTGACTATCTTTCAGCCCAAACGCAGGTGGCATCTTTGCCGAAGCTTCCCGTTCCGGTAGATATGCCGCCCATGGCCGATTTGGTTCAAGGCGGCCGGCAGTTCGCATTCCTGCTGGTCGACAAGTTCTCGATGTTTTCCCTGGCAGCCGCGATCGACACGGTTCGTTCGGCGAACCGTCTGCTCGGCCAGGATTATTACGGCTGGACGACTGTCTCCGCCGACGGCGATTCCGTCATTGCCTCGAACGGCCTGCCTTTGAAGGTCGATTACAGCGTCGCCGACGTGCCGCCGGTCGATATCCTGTTCGTCTGCGTCGGCCTGACCACGGAATTCCCCGGCAAGAGCAAGGTGCTCGGCGCGTTGCGTAACTGGGGCCGCCGGGGCGGCACGCTGGGCGCGCTCTCGGTCGGCTCCTACCTGCTGGCCGAGGCCGGCCAGCTCGAAGGCCACCGCTGCACCATCCATTGGGAAAACCGCGCCGGCTTCATGGAACGTTTTCCCGATATCAACTGCACCGGCAACGTCTTCGAGATCGACCGCAAGCGCTATACCTGCGCCGGTGGCACCACCTCGATCGACCTGATGCTGGAGATCGTCCGCACCGATTTCGGCTCCAACATCGCCAACGGCGTCGCCAACCAGTTCCAGCATGAGCGCATCCGCTCTGCCGGAGACCGCCAGCGCGTCGGGCCGGAGCGCGATCTGACCGGCAAATCGGAAAAGCTGCGCAAGATCGTCGAACTGATGGCCGACAATCTCGACGAGCCGTTTTCTGCCGTGCAACTTGCGAAATCTGCGGGGCTGTCGGTGCGGCAGGTAGAGCGCCTGTTTTTGCGCCATCTCACCGTCACGCCGGGCCGCTACTACATGCGCCTGCGACTGGAGCGCGCGCGCGAACTTTTGCGCCAGACCAACATGCCGATCCTCGACGTGGCGATCGCGACCGGCTTCACCTCGCATTCCTATTTCGCCCAGAGCTATCGCCTGCAATTCGGCCGCCCGCCCAGCGAAGAGCGCCGCACGACCTACTGAGGCTCAAGCGGCGAGGAAGCCGCCATCTGCCGCCAGCACATGTCCGACGACAAAGGCCGACTGGTCCGATGCAAGCCACACAACGGCTTCCGCCACTTCCTCGGGTTCGCCCATGCGCCGCAGCGGCAGCCCAGCCGCCACCGCCTCCAATCCTCCGACGCCGGACGCTGCCAGCTTCATCATGTCTGTCACCACCCGGCCGGGCGCGACGGCGTTGATGCGCACGCCGCGCGATGCATAGGTCATCGCGGCGGAGCGCATCAGCGAGATCACCGCTGCCTTGGAGGCCGAGTAGAGCGCGAAGCCGGGATTGGGATTGCGCACACCGCTGACCGAGGTGTTGATGACGATGCGCCCGCTGCCCTGCGGCAGCATCACCGCCAGCTGCTGTTTCAGGCACACGAACACCGACCGCACATTGGTGTCGAACACCGCGTCGAATGTCTCGGTGCTCTGCGTCTCCAGCGGCCCTGGCCGTTCCTGATAGCCGGCATTGTTGAAGGCGACATCCAGCCGCCCGAACCGCTCGACTGTCGTGCGCACCAGATGCTCGACTTCCTCGTCCTGGGTCACATCCGTGCGCACGAACAGGCTTTTCGCTCCGGCGGCGCGGCAGGCTTCGGCCACGGCTTCGCCTTCCTCGGCGCGGCGTCCGGCGATGACCACTGCCGCCGCTCCTTCCGCCGCCATCTTAAGTGCAGTCGCTTGTCCGATGCCGCTGCCGCCGCCGGTGATCAGGCAGACGCGGCCAGCCATTCGGGCATGTGCTGCTTGCTCGTTTAGGTTCAAGGTTTCTACCGACATGCTACCCGTTCCACGCAATTCGGATTGAATTCATGAAAGTTGTATCATACAACTAATTATAAACAAGAGGATCATGAATGCTGGAAAACGAAGAGATCGAAAAGGTCCGCGATTCCTCGCGCAAGCTCGTGCGCGAACTCGGTTTCATGAGGCCCACACTTGCCTCAAGCGGCCTGCCGATTTCCGCCGTTCACGCGCTGATCGAGATTGGCGGCAACGAGGCGATGACTGCCGGCATGCTCAGCGAAATCCTCAACCTCGAAAAATCCAGCGTCAGCCGGATGCTGCGCAAGCTGATCGATACCGGCGAAATCGAAGAGCGGACAAGCCCCGGCGATGCCCGCTCAAAACTCCTGACGCTGACGACGCGCGGAAAGGCGACGCTCGCGGCAATCGACAGCTTTGGGCAAAATCAGGTCGCTGCGGCCTTCCGGCATCTTTCGCAGGACCAGCGCCACCTCGTCGTGGCGGGGCTGACTGCATATGCGGAGGCGTTGCATAGCGTTCGCGCGGGTAAGTGATGCTCCGCTAAGGAAGCAGGGTATTGATCTGACAGACCTGAGTGGCGGTTGTACCCCCACCCCTAACCCCTCCCCACAAGGGGGAGGGGGACGATTTCGTCGCTGTTGTCACGAGAAACGTTGGGCTGGGCGAGGCGCGCAAAAATCCCCCTCCCCCTTGTGGGGAGGGGCTAGGGGTGGGGGTCCCTCCGCAAGTGCCTGCCCTCAACGAGAAGCAAGCCACCCGCCCTCAAGCCATCCCGAATGCACTCGCACCTTGGTCGGCGCGGCCGGCCATCTGGCGGAAGCCGGCAAACAGCTCGCGCCCAAAGCCGTACTCGTTCCCGGTAAGGTCGATCAGCGGCACCTTGCGCGCCTTCAGCTCTGTCTCGGACACGAACACTTCCAGCGTCCCGTTATCAGCATCAAGCCGCACGATGTCGCCGTCGCAGATCTTGCCGATCGGTCCGCCTTCCAGCGCTTCGGGCGTCACATGGATTGCCGCCGGCACCTTGCCGGATGCGCCCGACATGCGGCCGTCGGTGACAAGGGCCACCTTATGGCCGCGGTCCTGCAGGATGCCCAGAATGGTCGTCAGCTTGTGCAGTTCCGGCATGCCGTTGGCGCGGGGGCCCTGGAAGCGGATGACGGCGACGAAATCGCGGTCGAGTTCGCCTGCCTTGAAGGCGTCATTCAGCGCCTGCTGGCTGTCGAGTACCACGGCGGGTGCCTCGATCAGGCGGCGTTCCGGCTTGACGGCAGACGTCTTGATGACGGCGTGGCCGATATTGCCCGACAGCATCTTCAGGCCGCCATTTGATTGAAATGCCTTGGCGAAGGGCGCCAATACCTTTTCGTCGCCGCTGAGCTTGGGGGCGGCTTCGCGGGTGACGCTGCCGTCTGCGCCGAGCTTGGCTTCGACCGCATAAGGGCGCAGGCCTTCGCCCCACACGGTCTGCACATCCTCATGCAGCAGGCCGGCGTCGAGCAGTTCGCGGATCAGGAAACCGAGCCCGCCGGCGGCGTGGAAATGGTTCACGTCGGAGAGGCCGTTGGGATAAACGCGGGCCAGAAGCGGGGTCGCGTCGGAGAGATCGGAAATATCCTGCCAGGTCAGCTTAATCCCTGCCGCCGCCGCCATGGCAAGCAAATGGATCGTGTGGTTGGTCGAGCCGCCGGTGGCGTGCAGGCCGACGACGCCATTGACGATCGAACGCTCGTCGATCATCCGCCCGACCGGCGTGTAGGCATTGCCGAGCGCGGTGATCGCCAGTGCCCGTTTGGCGGCTTCCCTGGTCAGCGCATCGCGCAACGGCGTGCCCGGATTGACGAAGGAGGCGCCCGGCGTGTGCAGGCCCATGATCTCCATCAGCATCTGGTTGGAATTGGCCGTGCCGTAGAAGGTGCAGGTGCCGGGGCCGTGATAGGACTTCGATTCCGCCTCAAGCAGTTCGGCGCGGCCAACCTTGCCCTCGGCATAGAGCTGCCGCACCTTGGCCTTCTCGTCGTTCGGCAGGCCTGACGTCATCGGCCCGGCGGGAATGAACACCGCCGGCAGATGGCCGAAGGTCAGGGCCCCGATCAGCAGCCCCGGCACGATCTTGTCGCAGACGCCGAGGAAGACGGCGGCATCGAACATGTTGTGGCTGAGGCCGACGGCCGCTGCCATGGCGATCACATCGCGCGAAAACAGCGAAAGCTCCATGCCCGGCTGGCCCTGGGTGACGCCGTCGCACATGGCCGGCACGCCGCCCGCCACCTGCGCGATGCCGCCAACTTCGCGGGCCGCCTGCTTGATCATTTGCGGAAAGGTTTCGAAGGGCTGATGCGCCGACAACA
Organism: Mesorhizobium sp. YR577; assembly: GCF_900116595.1. Lineage (NCBI taxonomy): Bacteria > Pseudomonadati > Pseudomonadota > Alphaproteobacteria > Hyphomicrobiales > Phyllobacteriaceae > Mesorhizobium > Mesorhizobium sp. YR577. Next base: position 113,776 of record NZ_FPBI01000009.1, read on the forward strand.
TGTCGTTATAGGAGGTGATGATGCCGAGATTGGGCACCTTGTCGCCGCCGAGCGCGATTTTTTCCGACGGGCTGCACACGGCAAAGCCGTGGGCGAGGTTGCCGCAGGAGAGCACAGCGCGGTTGGCCGAGCGGCTGGAGGCCTCCGTGATGCGCCCGAGATAAATCTCTCGCGAGCCTCTGGACCGCTCGCGGATGCGGTTGGTGATGGCTTCGATATCGCTTCTCGCGGTCATGGCTCTCGGTCCTACCTTGTTGTTTGACCATGACCTTTTCGAAACCGGCTCCCGTCTTCGGGATCATGGTCTGGAACATGCCGCAGAAAACGTGGAGGAGCGTTCTCCGGCTCGGCATGCAGAAATATTACGGCGCCCAGAACACCTGGACGGGCGTGCGGGCATGATCGAAGACTGCGCGCACGGGCAGATGCTCTTCAGTCCCAAAGGCTGCTTCCAGCACGCGGCGCTTCTCCGCACCTTCGATGTGCAGGGCAATGAAGCCGGCTTCGGCAATGCGCGGCAGGGACAGCGTCAGGCGTGGCTCGATGCCACTCGCCGCATGAACCGGCAGCACGTTCGATTTCGAGGCCGGGTCGAGCAGCGCGGTCAGGTTGCCGGCATCGGGAAAGAACGAGGCCGTGTGGCCGTCGCCGCCCATGCCGAGGATCGCGGCATCAAGAGGCAGTGCGCTGCGGGCGATGGAATCATTGGCGCGCTGTGCCGCGCTCTGGACGTTACCGGCCTCGGAATAGAGGCCGACGAAATTTGCGGCTGCCGCATCGTTCTGGAGAAGATTCGCGGCCACCAGTCCGGCATTGGAGCGCGGCGAATCCGCCGGCACGAAACGCTCGTCAATGAGCGTCACCGTCACCTTGGCCCAGTCAAGCTTTTCGCGCGAAAGCGTGCGGAAGAACAGGCCGGGCGTGGTGCCGCCGGAAACGGCGAGTGTCGCCTTTCCGTTAGCCGCAATCGCATCACTCAGAACCTTGGCGACGGTGCCGGAAAGCGCCAGCGCCAGTGTCTCGGACGAGGCGAATTCGTGCCAGTTGCGGGTGGCCGCGTCCATGCGCTCAGCTCTCGTGCCAGGTGCGGCCATCGCGCTCGATCAGCGCGATCGAGGCAGACGGACCCCAGGTGCCCGAGGTGTAGCCCTGCGTTTCCTGATGGCTATCGGCCCAGGCGCCCTGGATCGGGTCGATCCACTTCCACGCCGCCTCGACTTCGTCGCGGCGCATGAACAGCGTCTGGTTGCCGCGGATGACGTCCATCAGCAGGCGTTCATAGGCGTCCGGGTTGCGCTCCTGGAAGCTCTCGGCGAAGCTCATGTCGAGCGCAACGTTGCGCAGGCGCATGCCGCCCGGACCCGGATCCTTGATCATGATCCACTGCTTGACGCCGTCGTCGGGCTGCAGACGTATCACCAGCTGATTGGCGATGACATTGCCCGCACTTTCCTCGAAGATCGAATGCGGGATCGGCTTGAACTCGATGACGATTTCGGAAACGCGCGAGGCCAGCCGCTTGCCGGTGCGCAGGTAGAACGGCACGCCGGCCCAGCGCCAGTTGGCAATCTCGGCCTTGATGGCGACGAAGGTTTCGGTGTCGCTCTCGCCGTTGCCGAGTTCCTCGACATAGCCCTTCACCGGGCCTGTGGCAGACGCGCCGGCGCGATACTGTCCGCGCACGGTCGATTTCGGCGCTTCCTGCCCGTTGATACGCTTCAGCGAGCGCAGCACCTTCAGCTTTTCGTCGCGCACTGCGTCCGCTTCCATCGAGGCGGGCGCTTCCATGGCGACAAGGCACAGAAGCTGCAGCATGTGGTTCTGCACCATGTCGCGCAGCGCGCCGGCCTTGTCGTAATAGGTGATGCGATCCTCGAGGCCGACCGTCTCGGCCACGGTGATCTGGACGTGGTCGATATGGGCCGAATTCCACAGCGGCTCGTAGAGCGCATTGGCGAAGCGCAGCGCCATCAGGTTCTGCACCGTCTCCTTGCCGAGATAATGGTCGATGCGGAAGATCTGCTGCTCGGAGAAGACCTTGCCAATCTGGTCGTTCAGTTCGCGCGCCGATGCCAGATCGCGGCCGATCGGCTTTTCCATGACGATGCGCGCAGTCGGCGTAACGAGGTCGTTGGCCTTCAAATGGGTCGAGATATCGCCGAACAGGGCCGGCGCGACCGCCAGATAGAAGACCAGCACGTTCTTGCTGTCACCGACCACGTTCTTGAGATCGGCAAAACCTTCACCCGTCTTCGCATCGACGGCCACATAGTTGAGGCGCGCAATAAAGCTTTCGAGCTGGGCGGGGTCGATTTCCTCCGCCTTTACGTGCTCGGAAATCGCCTTGCTCGCGAATGCGCGATACTCTTCGTCGGTCATCGTCGTGCGCGAGGCGCCGATGATGCGCGTGGGTTCGGAGAATTGCCCGGCGCGCTGGCGCTGGTAGAGCGCCGGCAAAAGCTTGCGCTCGGCAAGGTCGCCCGTGCCTCCGAAAACGACAAGGTCGAAGGCTTCGACGGGGATGATCTGGCTAGTCATTGCAGTTCCGTGTTCACGACGGCGGTGAGTCCGCCGTCTATTAATCTAATCGATTTAAAATTACCAGTGTCAGACTGTCACAGCTTCAACCTTGACACTGGTCCAACCGGGGCGTTTCTGCGCAGGCAATAGTCACTCCGGTCTGTTCGCAAACGCAACATAAGACTTGAGCGTGACGATTTCCAAAGGAGAATTGCGATGGGAACGCATCTTTCCAGAACCGTGGCGGAAGGCCGCGCCTTCATGCAGATCGTCGACGGCAAGCAGGTCGATGCGCTGTCGGGTGAACGGATTGACGTGCGGTGCCCCTCGGACGGCAAGGTTTTCGCCTCAATTCCCGCAGCCGGTGCCGCAGATGTCGACCGCGCCGTGCAGTCCGCCCGCCGCGCCTTCGATGAAGGGCCATGGAGCCGCATGCCGGCTGTCGAGCGCGGGCGCTGCCTGACCCGGCTGTTCCAGCTCATCGAAAAAAACGGCACCGAGCTCGCCGCACTCGAATCGCGCGACACCGGCAAGCCGATCCGGCAGGGCAGGGCGGATGTGAACGGCGCCATGCGCTATTACGAGTTCTACGGCGGTGCTGCCGACAAGATCCATGGCGACACCATCCCGTTTCTGGAGGGCTACACGGCGCTGACCCTGCGCGAGCCGCATGGCGTGGTCGCCGGCATCATTCCCTGGAACTATCCGCTGCAGATCCTTGCACGCGTTGCCGGTGCTGCCCTTGCCATGGGCAACACGCTGGTGGTCAAGCCAGCTGAAGACGCCTCGCTGACCACGATCCGCATTGCCGAACTGGCGCTGGAGGCCGGTATTCCAGCCGGCGTGTTCAATGTCGTCACCGGCTACGGCAGCGATGCAGGGGCAGCCCTTTCGGCGCATCCGCTGGTCGATTACGTCACCTTCACCGGCTCGCCAATGACCGGCACCGCGATCCAGCAGGCCGCCGCCATCAACAACCGCGGCGTCACCATGGAGCTTGGCGGCAAGTCGCCGCAGATCGTGTTTGCCGATGCCGATATCGAGGCGGCACTGCCCGTTCTGGTCAACGCGATCATTCAGAATGGCGGTCAGACCTGTTCGGCCGGCAGCCGCGTGCTGATCGAAAAGCCGGTCTACGACCGCATTGCCTCCGGCCTTGCAGAGCGGTTCTCCAAGCTCGTCGCCGGCCCGCATGATGCCGATCTCGATCTCGGCGCGCTCATCAATCCCAAGCAGAAGAGCCAGGTTGCCGGCGTGATCGCGGCGGCGGAAGAGGCCGGTATTTCGATCCTGGCGCGCGGCTCGATCCATCCTGACGCGCCCGCAGAAGGCTATTATCAGGCACCGGTCCTGTTCGGCTCGGTCGATCCGGCAGCAGCGATCGCCCAGAACGAAGTGTTCGGGCCGGTGCTGACGCTGTTTCCATTCGAGGGCGAGGAAGAAGCCATCCGTCTTGCCAACGGCACTGACTTCGGCCTCGTCGCCGGCGTCTGGACGAAGGACGGCGCGCGCCAGCATCGCGTCGCCAAGCGCGTGCGTGCCGGTCAGGTTTTCGTCAACGGTTATGGCGCCGGCGGCGGCATCGAACTGCCCTTCGGCGGCTTCAAGAAGTCCGGCCATGGCCGCGAGAAAGGTTTCGAGGCGCTTTACGATATGTCGGCCACAAAGACGGTTGTTTTTAATCACGGGTAGGAGAACCAGGAACACCATGCAACGTCTGAAGAACAAGGTCGCGATCATCACCGGTGCCGCAGCGGGTTTCGGCGAGGGCATGGCCAAGCGCTTTGCCGAGGAAGGCGCAAAAATCGTCGTCGCCGATCTCAATGTGAAGGGCGCCGAGCACGTTGCCGCCGAGATCGGGCACCAGGCGATCTTCGTGCAGACCGACGTGTCGCAGAAATCCGAGTTCGATGAACTGGTCGCGACGACCATGAAGGCGTTCGGCCGCATCGACATCATGGTCAACAATGCCGGCTACACCCATCGCAACGGTGATCTCGTGGCGGTCGAGGAGGATGTTTTCGACCTCATCACCGCCGTCAACATGAAGGCGATCTACCACGCCGCCCGCGCCGTCGTGCCGATCATGGACGCACAGGGCGGCGGCTCCATCATCACCACCGCATCCACCGCCGGCGTGCGCCCGCGTCCCGGCCTGACCTGGTACAACGCCTCCAAGGGCTGGGCGATCACCGCGACCAAGTCGATGGCGGTGGAACTCGCGCCGAAGAACATCCGCGTCAACTGCCTTTGCCCTGTCGCCGGCGAAACGGGAATGCTGGCGCAGTTCATGGGCGAGGACACGCCCGAGCTTCGCGCCAAGTTCCGCGCCTCGATCCCGCTCGGCCGCCTGTCAACGCCGCTCGACATCGCCAATGCTGCTCTCTGGCTGGCTTCCGACGAAGCGAAATTCATCACCGGCGTGGCGCTGGAGGTGGACGGCGGCCGCTGCATCTAGCCGGCGATCCTGCCTCGTTGCCGAGCTCTCCGGTGCGTGAAAAAAGCGAAAGCTGACATGGTTAAGGCTTTCGCCATCTTTTAGCCTGAAAAATACACAATCTCGATTCTGGGCTGGGGACGACTAAGGAGTAAGGGGCCCGCTTGCTAAATCTCCCAAGGTGGAGGACGTTTCTTGCGTTCGGCACCGTCGTGTCCGGTTGCGTGCTTGCTGGTTGCACCACGCAAGGCGCTGGCGGTCTGTCGGATGGCCTCAAGACCGCGTCCCTCGGCAAGACATCGTCCAAAACGTCCTATGCCTACACGGCCAAGGACAAGGAATGTCTCGCCCGCGCAATGTTCTTCGAATCCAACCGCTCGAGCCGGTCGGGGCTTGTCGCCGTCGGCACGGTGGTGATGAACCGCCTGCAATCCGGCGAATACGGCAACACCGTCTGTCAGGTCGTCGGCCAGAAGGGCCAGTTCGCGCCCGGCGTGCTGTCGCGCCGGATGGACTCCAAGGCGCTTCCCGATGTGGTCGATGCAGCCGATTCCGTGCTGAAGGGCGAGCGCCACCCGAAGGTGCAGAGCGCCATGTTCTTCCACACCGCCGGCCTGCGCTTCCCCTATAAGAACATGCACTACGTGCTGGAAGCCGGCGGCAACGAGTTTTACGAAAAGCGCAGCCGGCGCCGCGCAAAGCCGGCGGTCGAAGAGACCCAGGTCGCAGAAGCCAGCCCGCTTCCCGGCGTGCAGGAGACGACGGCGCAGGCAACCGCTCCCGTCGAAACGAAGATTGCCATGACCGAAAACGGACCGCGTGTCGTTGCGCAAAGCGCCCGTTCGCAGGATTCCGCGCCGGTCGAGACGCGCGCATCCACCTCTGCAAAGGGCGCACGGCTTGTTGCCCGAAATGGCCGGTCCGACGACGCCGGACCGGTAGCGATGCAGCCAGGCACCACAGGCAAGGGGCCTCGGATTCTTGTGCAGGACACGAAGCCCGAAGCCTCTGCGCCGCAGATGGCGGAAGCCACGCCGTCCCTGCCGTCCGAGGCGCCGCAGCCGTCTGACCTGGCGCAGACAGCCATGTCTTATGAGGCCGATCCCAAGGCAGTCGACGCCATCGGCGCCATGATCGCCTCCCAGACGCGGCCGATGCCGGCAGTGGAGTAAGAGGTGGCGCGGCGGCGCACTTTATCGTCGCCACGCCTGCTTTCGCATCTGGCCATTGTCAAAGAACTCCCTCTACGAGGGTGGGAAGCGGGGCGCATGGCCGTGCCTTCCTAATGTTTAGTACGTGGCGCGACGTCCGCGCCCCGCCGGCGATTTCTGTTCCCGCCCGTTCCGCTGCGCCCTGCAAACCTTTTGGTTTGCAGGGCCTATGTGCTCGTCCAGCACGCGCGGGCCGTATTACCCGCAGGGGAACCCTTGGACGGAACCTCCCCGGCCTTGCTGCTACGTTTGCCGCAAGACGGAAGCGCCGGTTCCTCCCCACAGATCACCGTCGCGACCGGCGTTCCCGCGGGAGGAACTGGCTGGATTATGAAAGATGCTCGAAGGGTGTGGAAAAATCGGGCGTGAGAAAGTGTGTGGTGTGAGCGGAAACAATGGGTTGCTGGGAAATCGGGTGGAAATCTTTCCCACAGTTTCCGCTGGTTTCAGCTTCGGCAGTTCTGCACCGCGGTACATTTCACCGAGGTTCCGGCATGGATCCCCGGGTCTTCGCCCTTCGCTTCGCTCGTGCTTCGACCGAGGATGACGAGCTTGTTATATGCCGCCTTCGCAAACCGTCAACGCTAAGCCGCCAACGCCAAACCGCCAACGCCTGAGATTGGCGGCAAGCCCAAATGCAATTCGTCATTCTCGACCTCGTGAGCGAGGAACGAGCGGAGAGTGTCGGGAATCCATGCCTGAATGGAGAAGAGCTTCAACGGTACAGAACGCGGGTCGGGACCGGGCCGTGCCTGACGATGCTACGATCAATGGATCCCGGATAGCCTTCGCTTCGCTCCAGCTTCCGGGATGACGAACTGCATGTTTGGCCTTCGCTGATCGTCAACGCTGGGGCGCAGCAATTGCGTCTCTGGTCTTAGCAACGTTTGCGATTAGCGGCGACACCCCTCCCTTCGTCATCCCGGGTGGAGCATGAGCGAAGCGAATGCGCAGACCCGGGACCCATGCCGGAACGGCAGAGAGCTTTAACGGTGCAGAACGCGCGTCAACCTCAGGACCGGGCCGCGCCTGACGATGCTGCGGCCAATGGGTCCCGGATAACCTTCGCATCGCTCCGGTTTTCGGGATGACGACGTCAGGACTGCCTTCGCCAGTCGTCGACATTGAATGGCAGCGTCCAGAATGACGACTTCACGGCTAGTCGCCCCTCGCACCAAGACCCTAGCCACCTTCCCGCATGCCGCACGAGCCCGCGCAAAAAGAAACCCCGGCGCGAGCGCCGGGGGGAGTTCAGCCAATGAGACGGTTCGTTAGAACTTGTAGTTGAAGCCAAGGCGGATGCCGTCGGACTTCCATTTGGCTTCGACAGGCGTGCCGCCATCCAGCGAGTAGTCGTCCTTGCCGAGATCGATGTGCAGGTATTCGAGCTTGGCGGTGAACTGGTCGGTGAAGGCATATTCGAGGCCGACGCCGGCAGCCCAGCCGAACCGCGTCTGGTCGTCGCTGACGCTATTGCCCGTCGCCGTGTCATGGGTCGTCAGCTCGACATTGCCGAAGGCCGCGCCGCCGGTGATGTAAGGCAGGAAGCGGTCATAGGCATAGCCGAGGCGTGGGCGCACCGTGCCATACCATTTCACTTCCGAGTCGCAGGAGAAGGTCGGGTTCGGGCAGGTTACGCTGCCATCGGCGCCCGACCAGGAGAGATCGCCTTCAAGGCCGAGCACGACATTGTTGGGGAATTGATAGTTGTAGCCAACCGTGCCGCCGACCGAGCCACCATTGGTGTCGAAATCGTTGTTGTCGCCGGTGTCCGTGAAGGTCCAGTCGGTCTTGCCCCAATTATAGCCGCCGACGATACCGACATAGGCGCCGGTCCAGCTGAAGATCGGTGTTTCGGCAATGGGAGCCGGTGCTTCGGGCTCCACGACGTCAGCGGCATAGGCCACCGTTCCGGTGGAAAGAAGTGCTGCGAGAACCGCAGCGCGCGCAAACCCTTTGGTCAAGGCTGCCTCCTGCACATGCGAATACCCCACGCCACCCGACGTGATGAAGCGACCTTAGCCCAAATCCGGCGCTTTGGCTGTCACACCTGCGCAACAGTGCTCGGGGGCCTGATCACTAAAACGAGAGGTGTCAGAACCTGTCCCGCAGCGCGAACCAGTTGAGCGCGAGGAACATCAGCGGCGCGCGGAAGCGCCGTCCGCCGGGGAAGGGCGGGATTTTCAGGTCTTCGAACAATTTCAGCCGGTCGCGGTTTCCGGCGATGGTCTCGGCGTAGAGCTTGCCGACGAAGTTGGACAGCATGACGCCATGGCCGGAATAGCCGCCGGCGAAAATGACATTGGGCATGACTTCGCGCACATAGGGTTTTCGCGGCACGGTGATGCCGACATAGCCGCCCCAGCCATGGGTGATCTCGACATCTTTCAAGGCCGGATAGAGCTCGGCGATCTGCTTGCGGATATGAATGTGGATGTCCTTGGGATCATCGACGCCATAGACCTCGCGCCCGCCGAACAGCAGCCGGCCATCCCTGGATTTGCGGAAATAGCGCACGACGAAGCGGGAATCGTCGACGGATTCGCCGCCCGGAATGACCGGGCTCTCAGTGCCCAGCGGCACGGTCGCGCCGATGAAGGAGCCGATCGGCATGACATGGGCGGCACTCACCGGCTCGAGGTTGCCGCCATAGGCATTGACCGCGATCAGGCATTTGTCGGCGGTTATCGTGCCGGTCGGCGTCGTCACGCGCACCTTGCCGCCGGCGGAGACGATGCCGGTGGATGGCGTGTTCTCGAAAAGCTGCGCGCCTGCCGCCGCGGCCACGCGCGCGGTGCCGATGACCAGTTTCAGCGGATGAATATGACCGGTGCCGGTGTCGCGCGTGCCGCCGAAATAGGCGGTCGAGCCGAGCCGCTCCGCCGTCTCCTTCTCGTCCATGAAGGAGATGTGCTCATAGCCGAAGCGCGTCGCCATGATCTCGGCATGGGCTTTGTAGTCGTCGACATAGCGCTTCTTGTGCGCCACCGACAACTGGCCGGGCATGAAGTCGATCTCGATATTGTTGGCCGCCGAGAACTCCAGCAGATGTGCCTTGGCTTCCTCGGCGAGTTCGAACAGCGCCTTGGCGCGCGAAAGACCAAGTTCGGCCTCGAGGTCTTCGGCCCAGGCGCGCTGGCCGGTGCCAAGCTGGCCGCCATTGCGCCCCGACGCGCCATCGCCGAAGCGATGCGCCTCGATCAGCACGACATTGGTGCCCGCCTTGGCCAGATGGGCCGCTGCCGACAGCCCGGTAAAGCCGCCGCCGATGATGACAACATCGGCACTGCGATCGCCGTCCAGCGCCGGATAGACCGGCCGCTCGCCGGCCGTCGCTTCGTACCAGGAATGGCCGGGGGAGATGGGGGAGTGGTGAGTCATTAGTGAGTAGTGAGTAGTGAATAGCGAGTGGTGGCAGCACAGACTGCGCTGCCGAAAACGTCAACTTGCAATGCTGTCTCCATGCGGTCCCTGCTACTCACTACTCACTACTCACTACTCACTACTCACTACTCACTCATCTCACACATTCAACAACAGATACTCCCGCTCCCACGGGCTGATCACTTCCATGAAGGTTTCGAATTCTGCGCGCTTGATGGCGGCGTAGGTGGCGACGAAGGATTCGCCCAGCATCGCTCGCAGGTCCTCGTCGGCCTCGAACAGATCGACCGCTTCCAGCAGGCCGCGCGGCAGGTCGATCTCGTCCTCATTGGCCGTGGTCAGGATCGGCGCGTCGGGTTTCAGGCCCTTGTTCATGCCGATCAGCCCGCAGGCGAGCGAGCCCGCCAACGCCAGATAGGGATTGGCATCCGAAGAGGGGATGCGGTTTTCGACACGCCGCCCGCCCGGATCGGAGCGCGGAACGCGGAAGGCCGTGGTGCGGTTGTCGTAGCCCCATTTGGTGTTGACCGGCGCGGACGCCGCCTGCGTCAGCCGGCGATAGGAATTGACGTAGGGCGCAAACATCACCAGCGCGTTCGGCACATGGCGCTGCATGCCGCCGATGAAGTTGAAGAATGCGTCGGTCTCCGAACCGTCCGGTGCCGAGAAGATGTTCTTGCCGGTCTTGCGATCGACGATCGACTGATGGATGTGCATGGCCGAGCCCGGCTGGCCCTGGATCGGCTTGGCCATGAAGGTGGCGTAGGTGTCGTGCTTGAGCGCCGCCTCACGAATGGTGCGCTTGAACAGGAACACCTGGTCGGCAAGCTCGATCGGATCGCCATGGCGCAGGTTGATCTCGAGCTGGCCGGCACCCTCTTCGTGGATGAGCGTATCGATCTCGAGACCCTGGTTTTCGGAGAAATGGTAGATGTCGTCGATCAGCTCGTCGAACTCGTTGACGCCGGCGATCGAATAGCCGGCGCCGCCGCCGATCGGCCGGCCCGAGCGTCCGACGGGCGGGGTCAGCGGGTAATCCGGGTCGGGGTTCTTGCGGACGAGATAGAATTCGATTTCCGGCGCGACGACCGGGCGCAAGCCCTTCCTCTCATAGGCGGCAACGACCTTCTTCAAAACATTGCGCGGCGTGAACTCCACCGCGCGCCCGTCCTGATGGACGAGATCGCAGATCACCTGCGCCGTCGGGTCTTCCTCCCAGGGCACGGCGGTGAGCGTCGAAAGATCGGGCATCAGCTTCAGGTCGCCGTCGTCTTCCGGATAGGAGAAGCCGTTGCCGTCTTCGGGGTAGTCGCCCGAGATCGTCATCATGAAGGGCGCCGAGGGCAGCGCCAGCGAGGTGTTCGAGGTGAATTTGCTCGACGGCATCATCTTGCCGCGCGCCACGCCCGCCTGGTCGGGGGTGATGCATTCTATGTCTTCGATGCCGCGCCATTCCAGCCAGTCGCTGACTTCCTTCCAGTTCTTTACGCCACGAAGGTTTTTTACGTAGGCGGGGGTTCGCGCGCGCCCTCCGGCTTTGGAGGGGCGGGCTTCCTTTTTAGGGGCAGGCATCAATCACCAGGATTTGATTTCGGATTTGCGAGTATAGCCACGCCCCATCAGGGAAGGAAAGGGGGGGGCTTTCGCGGCCTTTTGTGAGGCCACGCGCGGTTCTTAACCGCGCAAGCGGTCCAGTAGCCGATCGACCACCGGCTGGAGCAGTTCGGGCGTGATCGGCTTGGCGACGGCGGCATCGATCGCCGTCAGCGCCGACAGATCGTCGGCATCCATGATCCGCGTCGAGAGCAGGATCACGCAGGGCGCTTCCGTTCCCGACAGGCGCCGCAGGGTCACCAGCTGGCCCATGAGCGCCTGGCAGTCAGTATTGTCGACGCCGCCGTCGAGCACGACTGTGCCCGGCACCATCGTCTGCAGCGTTCGGAGTGCTGTCTCCGGATCTTCCGAAATCGGCCTGAGCCCGGATCTCTCGACGATCTTGGAAACCACGATGCGGTTGATCTGCGATTTGCCGACGACCAGAACCTTGCTCAGGTCGACCGTGAAAACAGCGGGACTCTGGTCAGTCGGGCCGATGCCCGGGCGACGGCTGCTGTCGCTACGTGACTTGATCATGCACTAGCCCGCCCGCCGATAGCTCAATTTATGGTTGAGGAATGATGCAACTAACCGCACGCCCGACCTTCATGTCAAGCGTAAAACCATTGCGTGGCGAGCGTGAGCAAAAAGTGAAGGGATTGGCTGCGCCGCGCTTGCGACCAAAGGCGCAACAAGGGCAATCGCATTAAAAAAAGATCACCCGCGCGAAACCGCGCGAGTGATTGAGCAGGCCTTGGAAATGTTTTGTCGGCTGACGGATGCCGATCGTTAGCGGGTGCCCTGGGTGACGATAACCGGGATGAGCAGGTCGCCCCAGTTGCCGTCGCCGCCATGATGGCGTGCCGAGCGCACGAGCTCGACCGAGACGCCGGCCTCCACCGCCTTCATCACCGACTGGTTGAGGCGGTGCAGATCGTTGGCGACGATACGGATAACCGCCTGCTGATCCATATTCATGGCCGAAGACTGTTCCTCGGCCCGCTCCTTGACGCGTGTTCTTGTTGCCATTGGTCTTCTCCCGTGCCTGTAGTCGCCTTTCGGGCGCTTCCTCTGCTTTGGTTACTCTGCCGCCGGGCGGAACTGGTCGTGCTCCGTCGATTCCTTCATCGCCGTGGTCGACGACTGGCCGCCGGTGATCGCCATCGACACCGCGTCGAAATAGCCGGTGCCGACTTCGCGCTGGTGCTTGGTCGCGGTGTAGCCGTTGGCTTCCGAAGCGAACTCCGCTTCCTGCAACTCCGAATAGGCCGCCATCTGGCGATCCTTGTAGCCGCGCGCCAGCTCGAACATGCCGTGGTTGAGCTGATGGAACCCGGCCAGCGTGATGAACTGGAACTTGTAGCCCATGGCGCCCAGCTCGCGCTGGAACTTGGCGATGGTGGCATCGTCCAGATGCTTCTTCCAGTTGAAGGAAGGCGAGCAATTATAGGCGAGAAGCTTGTTCGGGTGATGCTTGCGCACGCCCTCGGCAAACTTCTTCGCCTGCGCCAGATCCGGCTTGGAGGTCTCGCACCAGATCAGGTCGCAATGCGGGGCATAGGCAACGGCGCGCGCAATGCAGGGCTCGATGCCGTTCTTGACGTTGTAGAAGCCTTCGACCGTGCGGCCGGCGTCGTAGTCGACGAAAGGCTGGTCGCGCTCGTCGATGTCGGAGGTCAGCAGCTTGGCGGCTTCCGCGTCGGTGCGTGCGATCACCAGCGTCGGCGTGCCCATCACGTCGGCGGCAAGGCGGGCCGCATTGAGGTTGCGGATGTGGGCTGCAGTCGGGATCAGAACCTTGCCGCCGAGATGGCCGCACTTCTTTTCCGAAGCGAGCTGGTCTTCATAGTGGACGCCGGCAGCGCCCGCCTCGATGAAGGCCTTCATGATCTCGAAAGCGTTGAGCGGACCGCCGAAGCCGGCTTCCGCATCGGCCACGATCGGCGCGAACCATGTGTCGACCGACAGGCCCTTGCCTTCCGAGGTTTCGATCTGGTCGGCGCGCTGCAGCGTCTTGTTGATGCGCTTGGCAAGCTCGGGCGCGGCATTGGCCGGGTAGAGCGACTGGTCGGGATACATGGCGGATGCGGTATTGGCGTCGGCCGCGACCTGCCAGCCCGACAGATAGATCGCCTTCAGCCCGGCGCGGACCATCTGCATCGCCTGGTTGCCGGAGAGCGCGCCCAGCGCGTTGACGAAGCCTTCGTCGTGGATCAGCTGCCACAGCCGGTTGGCGCCCATTTCGGCCAGGCTGTGCTTGATCTGCACGGAGCCGCGCAGCTTCTTGACCGTCTCGGCGGTGTAGGGCCGCTCGATGCCTTCGAAACGGCCTTCCGGCGCGGATGGGACGAGATTGTAAAAATCGGTCATATTCTTCTCCGAACAGTCAACGGTGTTACATTGGCGGAGCAGCTTTACCGCTGCTTCTGTGTTACGGAATTTACATTGCGGTGCGACATAAGCGAGGTAATTCGGGAAAATCGTGCCGGAAATAGGGAAAACCTGTATTGTGTTTGACAGGATCGCGTTGTAAATTTGTAAAAATTGTAAAGGCCGTTGGTGATGAGAAACTTGTCAATGCCTGTAAATAGTTATTGCAGATCAGCGCGGGACAGGCCTGCGGCCGTCATCCCGGAAGCCGGGCGCAGCGTAGCGGAGACCGACTATCCGGGACCCATTCCTGAACCAAGACCAACAACCGGAATGGGTCCCGGGTCTCCCGCCGCTTTGCGTCGGTCGCCCGGGATGACGCTCTCTTTTCGCTTGTGTATTGAAGGTCGAGACTGATGGCCGAGCAAAAAATCTTCGCCGGGCCGCGCATCCGCCGCATCCGCAACGCCAAGGGCCTGACCCAGACGGCGATGGCCGAAGGGCTCGGCATCTCGCCATCTTATCTCAACCTGATCGAGCGCAACCAGCGCCCGCTGACGGTGCAGCTGATCCTAAAACTCTCATCCGTCTACAAGGTCGAGCCCGAGGAGCTTCAAGGTGAGGCGAGGGGCTCGATCGCGTCCCTCAAGGAGGTCTTTTCCGACCCGCTGCTGGCCGGCGAACTGCCGGGCGACCAGGAACTCGTCGAAATCGCCGAGGGCGCACCGAACGCAGCGGCGGCGGTGATAAAGCTGTTCCGCGCCTACCGTGAGCAGGCCGAACGCCTGTCCGACCTTTCGGAATTGCTGGCGCGCGAGGGCAGGGCGACGGCCCTGTCCGGCGCACGGCTGCCCATCGACGAGGTGCATGAGGTCTTCGAGCGCCGGCCCAACCACTTTGGCGCGATCGAGGAGGAGGCGAAGGCGTTTACTGGCGTTCTCGATCCCGGCGATGACCTGTTCGGCGCGCTGAAGGCATGGCTCAGGCGCGAATACGGCATCGTGGTAAAGGTGCTGCCGGTCGCCACCATGCCCAACTGGCGCCGCCGCTACGACCGCCATTCGCAGCGCCTGTTCATTTCCGAGCGCCTGTCGCCCTTCGACCAGCTGCGCGAGGTGGCGATGGAAGCCTGCCTCATCCGCATGTCGGTGGCGGTGGCCGCCGAGATCCAATCGCTGAAACTGTCATCTGACGAGGCGCGGCGTCTCGCCCGCTTCGAGCTTGGCCGCTATGCGGCGCACGCGCTAATGATGCCCTATCAGGCGTTCCAGTCGGCGGCGCAGCGCTCACGCTATGATGTCGACGTGCTGCGCTCGCGCTTCGGCGTCTCCTTCGAGCAGGCGGCAAACCGGCTGACCATGCTGCAAAGGCAAGGCGCGTCGGCGGTGCCGTTCTTCATGCTCGAGGTCGACAATGCCGGCAACCGCTTCCGCAAGGCCGGCGCGCAAGGCTTTCCGCAAAGCCGCTTCGGCGGCGGCTGTCCGAAACTGCCGGTGCATGCGGCCTTCACCCAGCCGGGGCAGATCTTCGTCGAGGCAGTGGAGATGCCGGACGGCGCCGAATTCCTCTGCGTCGCCCGCACGCTGGAAGGGCCGCAAGGCGCATTCAACGAGCGCCCGCGCCGCACCGCCCTGCTCATTGGCTGCGACATCGCCTTCAAGGACGAGATCGTCTACGGCGCCGCACTTCCCGGTGCCTCGGGCGGCAAAGCCGGGCAGATTGCAGCAACCCCCGTCGGCCCCGCCTGCCGGCTCTGCGAACGCACCGGCTGCCTGTCGCGCGCCGAACCCCCCGTCACCCGCCCGCTCGGCCTTGACGAGATGGTAACCGGCTTGAGCGCTTTCGATTTCCAGTAGCCGCTCAACCCACCGCCGGGACGCGCGCAGCCCGAAATATCGCCATGCTGGCGGCGAAGATCGCGACGGCACCGACAGTAGCGCCTGCACAGAGGTAGGTCCGCTCGAAGCCGAATGCCGCGATCATCGGCTGGCTGACGAAGGGCGAGATGAAATGGCCGGCGAAGACGCTGGCCGTCATGCCGCCGGCAACGCGTCCTCTCATCTCCGGTGCGGCTGAGGTCATCGCGGCTGCTGCGATGTTCGGCATCATCATGCCGAGCCCGAGCCCGACGACGCCGGCGCTCGCAAGCACAGTGGGCAGCGAATCTGCCAGTCCGAGCAGCGCATAGCCGGTCGCCATCAAACCGAAAGCGAGGCCGAAAATGCCGGTCACGCCCAGTCTTGCGCGCAAGGGAGCATAGAACAGCGAGACGCCAGCGCTGACGATGTTGCCCAGCCCGATGGCGAACCCCGCCAGCGTGGGCGAACCAATGCCCATGGTATTGAGGTAGAAGGGAAGTTGCGTCGGTATCAGATAGTAGGCGACGCTGTTGAGAACGGAAGCGAAATACACCGCGGCAATTGCCAGCCATGCCGTCGTGCCCACGGCTCCGGCGACCACGGTCGTGGCGCGGGCATGATTGGGTTCGTTGATGAAGGCCAGTATGGCCGGGATCAGCAGGAGCGAAAGGCCATAGACGGCAAATGGTGCTCGCCAATGCAATTCGGCCAGAAAGCCGCCGCCGGTCAGGAAGACCAGCCCGCCTATGCCGACGAAAGCCGACTGCAACCCCATGAAACGATCGCGCGCCGGGCCGGTGAAATAGTCACCGATGAGCGCCGTGACCGTCGTCATCACGCCCGCCACGGCAATGCCGAGTGCGGCGCGTCCGATCAGCAGGCCCAGAAGCGAATCCGCCAGCAGGCCCGACATGCCACCTATCCCGTAGAGAACGGCACCCGCCATCAGCAACGGCCGGCGGCCGAAGCGGTCGGCAAGGCCACCGGCGAAGGGCGCGCAGATGACGATGAAAAGCGCCGGCAGCGTCAGCACCAGCCGGGTCAGGATCTCGACATTGTCGCTGCCGGCGAAATGCGCTTGGATGGCCGGCAGGGAAGGCGAGATCGTCGCGCCCGACATGATGGTCAGCGTCGCCGCCAGCAGCAGCGTGATGTTGCGGGCGCGGTGCGGGTGGCGGCTTGAGGCCGTCTCGATCGGCAGTTGCGCATTCATGCTGCCACCTCGAAGTAAGATGAGGTGGCGCGGGCGTCGCGCAGGGTCACGGCCCACCAGTGGAGGCGGGCGAGGAGTGTTTTCATCGCCCGCTGCGCGTCCTTCGGTTCGACCAGCGCCCCGGTGGAATCGAATCTGTTCCAGGGGTTGGCGAAGCTCACCGTGTCGCGAATGCCGACGGCATGAAGCTCGGCGAAGACCAGCCGAAGCTGCTCGACCGCCCGCAGCCCGCCCGAAACGCCGCCATAGGAGACGAAGGCGATGGGCTTGATCTGCAATTGCTGATTGTAGGCGTCGATCAGCGATTTCAGGGCGCCGGTGTAGCCGTGATTGTATTCGGGCGTGACGATCAGGAAGGCGTCTGCCTCGTCGAGGCTGTGCCCGATCTCCGCCCGGCTTCTGTCGAGGTCTCGCGGGTCGATGTGGCTTGCGGCGAACCGCCCGTCGTTGACAATCTCGGCTGCCGCCCAATTGACCATGGTGTCGCAAAAGCGGCCTTCTCGGGCGCTGCCATAGATCAGGCCGAGCTTTGTTTTCTGGGGCATTTTGGGCGGGCACTCCATTCGATAAGGATCAGGAGCATCCCTATAAAACCTCAGGTATAGTTGAGGTCAAGCGCTAAAAAACGAGGCCGTGCTTTTTGGAAACGCAGCGGGCCAAGGCTGGCGTTCAGTCGCCTCCCAGGGGCCGCTCGCCGGCAAACAGCGGCGCATGCGCGGCGATCAGCGCGGCCATGCGTTCGATGACCTTTCGTACCTCGGGGCGATGGCGGTCGTCGTCATGCATGACGATCCACTGGCGGTGATGCAGTTCGGCAATCGGCTCGCCGGCGCGCTCTAGCAGCGGGTCGCGGTCGCCGGCAAAGCACGGCAACACGCCGGTGCCGACGCCGGCACTGATGAGATCGTAGAGCGTGCGTGGCGTGTTTGCCCACGCGGCAATCGACAGGTTCGGTTGCGCATTCGTCCAGCGGGCCGACGGCGTGGCGGCGTCGTCGGGCGCGATCGCCACCCAGTTTTCTGGTCCCTGCATAGGCTGGTTGCGTGCCCGGAAAGGCGCATAGGCGACTTCGCCCGCCGGCCGCGAAGCCAGGTTCATGCCCTCGGCCGGACGATTGCGAACGCCGATCTCGACCTCGCGATGGGCGATGTCGAGCCGCGCTTCCGCCGTCTTGAAGCCGATGCGGAAGGGATCGTCGGGCGTCCACAGCCGCGAGAAATTGGCCGACAGCAGATTGGCGATCCAGGTGCCCGCCGATATGCGCACCACGGGGCGTCGCATGTCGGCTGAAAGCCAGTCCTCGATGGGGCGGGCGCTCGCTTCCATCGCCTGCGCCTTGGCAAGCAGCGCACGGCCGTCTTCGGTGAGTCCATAGCCGGTCTGGCGGCGGATGAAGAGCCGCCGCGCGAGCGCCTGTTCCAGCGACAGCATCTTGCGGCCGATCGTGGCCGGGCTGGAGCGCAGTTCCACGGCTGCCGCCGAAAGCCCGCCGCTGCGCGCGACATGGATGAAGGCCTTCAGGTCGTTCCAGTCGAGATTTTTCATAATTGAAAAAGATAGCGCGAAATACGCCGGAGATACATCCGAAATCGCCCGATATCCTTCGATTATGAACTTTGAACAAAGGATATGGCTATGGAACCGCTTCACGTCTGGACAATGATACAATACGAACTGACTCGAAAATCCCGCGAGCGCCAGCGCTCGTTTAAGGGCGAAGCACAGGATATTCCCTCGAGAAGCATCCTGCGCAGGCTTTGGTCCGGCCTGTTTCGCAGCCGCCGCGAAAGGCGCGACAACGCCTGCTGAGCGACCGAGTGTCACAACCACAAGCCCGTACTGGACCACCCGCAAAAAACATCTTTCGACTATCGGATTCCGAACGTGTTTGTCGCTTGGCGACATGCGCGGCCTTTTCGAAACATCGATAGTCGAGCCATGACAGAAACCGCCGTTTCACACGCAGGCTCTCACATCTCCCGGCGCGAGGAGCGCATCGGCATGCTGCTGGTGTTCCTGTCGGCGCTGATGTGGAGCTTTGGTGGCGCGATCGCCCGCTTCGTCGAGGTCGACGATAGCTGGACGGTCGTGTTCTGGCGCTCGTTCTGGGCCGCGGTTTTCCTGCTCGGCTTCATGGCCTGGCGCGATGGCCTGCGCGGCACGCTGAAGCTGTTCCGGGGAATGGGCCTGCCTGGCCTTGCGGTGGCGCTTTGCTTTGCGGTGGCCTCCACCTGTTTCGTCGTAGCACTTGCCTACACCACCGTTGCCAACATCCTTCTCATGCAGGCCGGTGTGCCGCTGTTTGCGGCGCTGATCGCCTGGCTGGTGTTCCGCGAACGTGTCAGCGGGCCGACCTGGATAGCGATTGCCGCCGTGATCTGCGGCGTCGCCATCATGGTCTCGGAATCGTTCAACGGACAGGTATCGCCAATCGGCGACGGTCTTGCGCTGCTGATTGCCATGGTGTTTTCGATCGCCACCGTCATCACCCGCCGCTTCGCCCATGTGCGCATGACGCCGGCAACGTGCCTGGGCACGATTCTCGCCGGCATATTTGCCGCCACGCAGGTCGAAGCCTTTGTCGTGTCGCCGCGCGACATGGGGTTCCTGTTTGCCTTCGGCGCGCTCAATCTCGGGCTCGGGCTTGCCTTCTTCGCCACCGGCGCGCGGCTGGTTCCGGCTGCCATCGCAGCCCTTCTCGGCTGTTTTGAGCCGATCCTCGGACCCATCTGGGTCTGGCTTATCCATGGCGAAGTACCATCGGCCCGCACCATCGTCGGCGGTGCGGTGGTGTTCACGGCCCTGCTGGTTCACATCGGGCTGGAGTTCCGGCGCCAGTCGCGTCCGGTGAGGCCGGGCGTCACAGGCATGCCGTCTCCCCATTGACATAACTGTTACAGAGCAGGCAGGTTATGTGATCTTCAACCAGTAAACAGGTATATCTTGCGTGAAATAACCGGAAGCATAGAAACCGGAACCAAACCTTCTTCCATAGGCGGCTCTTCTTTTCCCTCAAGCGGCACCGCCGGGAAAAAACGCCCGCCCGAAATTCCTTCCCCTGAAATTCCCCCGGTTCCAGCCTCTTCCGGCCAGAAGTCCTCATTCATTTCTCCAGAGCACGAGGCCGAATATCGCGCCTTCGTCGAAAAGCATCCTGACATCGAAGCGGTCGAATTCCTGCTGGTCGATCCCAACGGGATGATGCGCGGCAAGTGGGCGCCGGGCGACGCGCTCAAGAAAGCTTTCCAGGACGGCGTCAATTTCCCGATGTCGCTGCACGGACTCGACGTTTGGGGCCGCGAGGTCAGCGAAACCGGCCTGCACATCGAAACCGGCGACAAGGACGGCTACTGCCGTGCCACGCGCGGCTCGCTGTCGATCGTGCCATGGGCGAAGCGCAAGACCGCGCAGGTGCTGCTCCAGACATTCTCGCCAGAAGGCGAACCCTTCATGGCCGATTCCCGCCAGGTCCTGAAGCGCAAGGTGGCCGAGGTCAACGCCAAGGGCTTCTTCCCGGTCGTCGCCTTCGAGCTGGAATTCTATCTCCTCGATCCCGAGGTGGAGTGGGATGACGGCATGCCGGCTCCCGTCGGCGCCACCGCCGGCCCGGACCGGCTGCGCATGTATGGCCTCGACGACCTCGCCGAACATGCCGACCTGTTCGACATGATCCGCGACGCCGCCGACGATCAGAACCTGCCGATCGACACGATCATCAAGGAAGCCGCCCCCGGCCAGTTCGAGGTCAATCTCAAGCACCGGGCCGATCCGCTGAGGGCTGCCGACGACGTCATCATGCTCCAGCGCATCGTCATCGGCTGCGCCCGCGCGCATGGGCTGACGGCCACTTTCATGGCCAAGCCCTTCCTCGAATATGCCGGCAACGGCATGCACGTCCACGCTTCGATGCTGGACGCCGATGGCCGCAACATCTTCGGAGGCGCCGAGGGTCGCAAGACGCTCGAATCGGCCGTCGCCGGTCTCTTGAGGACCATGCCGGAATCGCTTCTGCTGTTCATCAACACCTGGAACGGTTTCCGGCGCATCACGCCGGGTTCCTATGCGCCGACCCGCGCTGTGTGGGGCGAGAACAACCGCTCGGTTGCCCTGCGCATCCCGGTCTCGTCGGAAGAGAACACGCGCCTCGAGCATCGCATCGCCGGCGCCGACGCCAACCCCTATCTCGTCATGGCGACGCTGTTGCAGGGCATGGTCGAAGGCATCGAGAACAAGGAAGTGCCGCCGCCGCCCGTCCAGGGCAACGCCTATGACGATGGCGGGCTTTTCCTGCCCGACGACATGGACGATGCGCTGCAGCTGATGGCCAAGAGCACTTTCGTCGAGCGGGCGCTCGGGCCGTTGATGGCCAAGGTCTACCAGGACCTGAAGCGTGCCGAAATCCTGGCCTTCTGGGCCGAGATCACGCAGTTGGAACGCACAACTTATCTGTGAACTGCATGCGCGATTTCGCGCTTGTCGCACTGCAAAAACGCCAATAGGCTAAACCAAAAACCGCCCGGGGCTGGCTTGGCCCCGGAGCCGGAATGGAACACTGAAAACAGGAGATTGAGATGATACGCAAAGCGCTTTGGCTCACCGCCACGACGACTTTCGCAGCGGTTTTGACATTCTCGGCCAACGCGCAGGAGCGCGTCGTCAATGTCTACAACTGGTCGGATTACATCGACGATTCGATCATTGCCGACTTCACCAAGGAAACCGGCATCAAGGTTGTCTACGACGTCTTCGATTCCAACGAAATCCTCGAAACCAAGCTGCTGGCCGGCGGCAGCGGCTACGATGTCGTGGTGCCGACCGCGAACTTCCTTGCGCGCCAGATCACGGCGGGCGTCTTCCAGAAGCTCGACAAGTCGAAGCTGCCTAACCTCTCCAACATGTGGGACGTGGTTTCGGAGCGCACCGCCAAATACGATCCCGGCAACGAATACTCCATCAACTACATGTGGGGCACCGTCGGCATCGGCTACAACAAGAAGAAGGTTGAGGAAGCGCTCGGCACCGACAAGGTCGATACCTGGGAAACGGTCTTCAACCCGGAGAAGCTCGCGAAGCTCAAGGATTGCGGCGTCTACATGCTCGATTCGCCGACCGACATGGTCCCGACCGTTCTCAAATATCTCGGCCTCGATACCGAATCGACCAATCCCGACGATCTCGCCAAGGTCGAGGAGACCTTGCTGAAAGTACGGCCTTTCGTCCGCAAGTTCCATTCGTCCGAATACATCAACGCGCTCGCCAATGGCGACATCTGCCTCGCTGTCGGCTGGTCCGGCGACGTGTTCCAGGCACGCGACCGTGCTGCCGAAGCCAAGCAGGGTGTGGAAGTCGCCTATGTCGTGCCGCAGGAAGGCGCGGAGATGTGGTTCGATCAGATGGCGATCCCGGCCGACGCCAAGCATGTCGAGGAAGCGCATGAGTTCCTCAACTACATCATGAAGCCGGAAGTGATCGCCAAGGCGACGAACTTCGTCTACTTCGCCAACGGCAACAAGGCTTCGCAGGAGTTCATCGAAAAGGACATCACCAGCGATCCGGCGATCTACCCGGATGAGGCGATGCTGGCCAAGCTGTTCACCGTCTCTCCCTACGATCCGAAGTCACAGCGCAACATCACGCGTCTTTGGACCAAGGTCGTCACCGGCCAGTAAAATCAAGAAAAGAGAGCCCCGCGGAAAGCTTCGCGGGGCTCTTTTCGAAAACTCTCCCGCAAGCGCTCGCAAAGGGCCGGGGAGGCGATCCAGAGTAATTCCAGGAAAAGTGTGCAGCGGTTTTCCGTCCGGAATTGCGTAGAAATACCTAGAGTGGGAATCCGTACAGGACGGAGAGGGACATGAAATCGCTTGGAAGCATTCGCAGGAGCTTTGCGCCGTGGAGCGATCCCGCCGCCAAGCCCTACATCGTCTTTGAAAACGTCACCAAGCGCTTCGGCGATTTCACCGCCGTCAACGACCTGTCGCTGAGCATTTTCGAGCGCGAGTTCTTCGCGCTTCTCGGTGCGTCCGGCTGCGGAAAATCGACGCTGCTGCGCATGCTGGCCGGTTTCGACGAGCCGACTTCCGGCCGCATCCTGCTCGACGGTCAGGATCTGCGCGGCATCCCGCCTTACAAGAGACCCGTCAACATGATGTTCCAGTCCTATGCGCTGTTCCCGCATATGACGGTCGAGAACAACATCGCCTTCGGCCTGAAGCAGGAAGGCATGCCGAAATCCGATATCGAAAAGCGCGTCGCCGAGATGCTCAAGCTGGTCAAGCTGGAGCAGTTTGCCAAGCGCAAGCCGCACCAGCTTTCCGGCGGCCAGCGCCAGCGCGTGGCGCTCGCCCGCTCCGTCGCCAAGCGGCCGAAAGTGCTGCTGCTCGACGAACCGCTCGGCGCGCTCGACAAGAAGCTGCGCGAGGAAACCCAGTTCGAGCTGATGGACCTGCAGCAGGAACTCGGCCTCACCTTCGTCGTGGTGACCCACGACCAGGAAGAGGCGATGACCATGGCCGATCGCATCGCCATTCTCGACAAGGGCGAAGTCATGCAGGTGGCAACGCCGACCGAAGTCTACGAGGCGCCGGCCTCGCGCTTCGTCGCCGGCTTCGTCGGCAACGTCAACATGTTCGAAGGCAAGGTTGCCAGCCGCGATGCCGGCAGCGCGCGCATTTCGGGCGGCAACGGCCTGACCATCAAGACAGAGAATGCCGGCGATGCCTCGGCCGGAAGCGATGTCGTCTTCGCCATCCGCCCCGAAAAGATCAAGGTGTCGTCCAAGAAGCCGGCCGATGCCGAGGCCAATGTCGCTGAGGGTGAAATCTACGACATCGCCTATCTCGGCGACATGACCGTCTACCACGTCAGGCTTGCCGACGGGCAGGTCGTCAAGGCAAGCTCGCTCAACGCCGTGCGCATCTCGGAAGACCCGCTGAGCTGGAACGACAGGGCCTGGATTTCCTTCCGCCCCGATGCGGGCGTGGTTCTGACACGGTAGGTGCGGTCATGACGGACACAGCCATCGTCGCATCGAGCGCTACGGAATATGCAGGCAGATCGCCGCTTGCCCGCGCCTTGAATGCCTTCGTCAGCCGCCTCGTCATCATCATTCCCTATCTCTGGCTGCTGTTCTTCTTCCTCGTTCCCTTCATCATCGTCTTCAAGATTTCGCTGTCGCAGACGGCCATCGCCATGCCGCCCTACATGCCGGTGCTGGGCTTCGGCGAGGGCTTGAGTGGTTTCTGGGGGCAATTGAAGCAGCTCAGCATCGACAATTACCTCTGGCTGACGGAGGACGCGCTCTACTTCAATGCCTATGTCTCGAGCGTCGTCATCGCCGGCATCTCCACCATCCTGACGCTGCTGGTCGGCTACCCCATCGCCTATGGCATGGCGCGCGCGCCGGCGACGCTGCGGCCGACGCTGTTGATGCTGGTTATCCTGCCGTTCTGGACCTCGTTCCTGATCCGCGTCTATGCCTGGATCGGCATCCTGAAACCTGAGGGACTGCTCAACCAGTTCCTGCTCGCCACCGGCATCATCGATCAGCCGCTGATCATCCTCAACACCCACACGGCTATCTTCATCGGCATCGTCTATTCCTACCTGCCATTCATGATCCTGCCGCTCTATTCGGCGCTGGAAAAGATGGACTTCTCGCTGATCGAGGCAGCGCAGGATCTCGGCTGCCCGCCGATCAGTGCCTTCTGGAAGATCACCTTTCCGCTGTCGATCCCCGGGGTCGTCGCCGGCTGCCTGCTGGTGTTCATTCCGGCGGTGGGCGAGTTCGTCATCCCCGACCTGCTCGGCGGCTCGCAGACGCTGATGATCGGCAAGACGCTGTGGAACGAATTCTTCGCCAATCGCGACTGGCCGGTGTCGTCGGCGGTGGCCGTCATCCTGCTGCTGTTGCTGGTGGTGCCGATCATGATCTTCCAGCACGCGCAGGCACGCGCTCAGGAACAGGGCAGGTGACATGAACAGCAGCTGGAGCCGTTTCAACATCACCTCGATCGTGCTGGGCTTTGCCTTCCTCTATCTGCCGATCGTGCTGCTCATCATCTTCTCCTTCAACGAGTCGAAGCTCGTCACCGTCTGGGGCGGGTTCTCGACCAAATGGTACGGCTCGCTGTTCCAGAA
This sequence comes from Mesorhizobium sp. YR577, assembly GCF_900116595.1. Lineage (NCBI taxonomy): Bacteria > Pseudomonadati > Pseudomonadota > Alphaproteobacteria > Hyphomicrobiales > Phyllobacteriaceae > Mesorhizobium > Mesorhizobium sp. YR577. The sequence continues at coordinate 138,502 of NZ_FPBI01000009.1, forward strand.
CAAGGGCCTGATGGATGCCGCCTGGGTCACCGCCCGCGTCGGCGTCATATCGGCCACCGTCGCCACCGTGCTCGGGACGCTGGCCGCACTCACGCTGACGCGTTACACGCGCTTTCGCGGACGTGTGCTGTTTTCGGGCATGGTGTTTGCGCCGCTGGTCATGCCGGAGGTCATCACCGGCCTGTCGCTGCTGTTGCTGTTCGTGGCGGTTGGCCTCGACCGCGGCTTCCTGACGGTGACGCTGGCGCACATCACCTTCTCCATGTGCTTCGTTGCCGTCGTCGTGCAGTCGCGCCTGCTGACCTTCGACAGGTCGCTGGAGGAGGCGGCGATGGATCTCGGCGCGCCGCCGGTAAAAACCTTCTTCCAGATCACGCTGCCGGTCATCCTGCCCGCGATCGTCTCCGGCTGGATGCTGGCTTTCACCCTGTCGCTAGACGATCTGGTGATAGCTTCCTTCACTTCGGGACCGGGCGCGACCACCTTGCCGATGAAGATCTATAGCCAGGTGCGTTTGGGCGTGACGCCGGAAATCAACGCGGCCTGTACCATCCTGATCGCGGTGGTGGCGGTGGGCGTGATCGTGGCCTCGGTGGTCAACAAGCGCCGTGAAGTGCAGCGCCTGCGCGACGAACAGGCGGCCCAGCGCGGGTAGGCAATTCCAGCTCGGGTGGAGTCGCCCCTCATTCCGCTGCCGCGACCTTCTTCCCGTTTATGGTAGGGCAATCGCCTATGAAATACCCCCACCCCTAACCCCTCCCCACAAGTGGGAGGGGGATCCGATGGCATTCAAACAAGACGCTGATCATTGCCGGGTTCGTGTGGCAAACGGATCAAAAATTCCCTCCCCCTTGTGGGGAGGGGTAAGGGGTGGGGGTTCTCGTAAGGCGGTAATCATCGACGGGAAGAGGGTTAAGGGTGAGAGGCCATTTCCGCCAAGACCTGACACCATATAAGCGAAGGTTTATTGCACCGGTGCTGCCGGCCCTGCCAAGGCAGGCGGCGTCGAGCGGATCGGCGAGATGAAGGGCGCGCTCCACGAGCCGCCGACGAAGAACATGGCGACCGGTGGCGATGCGCCGTTCTGCGCCGCGGGCTGGTCCGGCGGCACGATGCCGCCTGAAAGCGCCAGCCCCCGCCCTACATAGGGGACGATGCCGGTCAGCCAGAGCCTGCCCTGCGGGCTTTTGGCCTCGGCCTTGTCGATCTTGACGACGCCGCGCGAGATGCTTGCCTTGAACTCCGCGCCGTCGATCGGCAGCGTGCCTTTCGAGACGTCGCCGAGCGCGAAAAAACCACCTTCGGCGCTGCGCTTCTGGAATCCTGCCAGATCGAAATCAGAAAGCGCACCGGGACCGAAGGTCGCCGATATCGTGCCTTCGGCATTGTCGAGAATGGACCCCCAGGTCCGCCCCGGACCTTTCATGATCAGCGAGATATTACCGCGCCCGATCGGGAACAGCCGCGGCATGCCAGTTGCCGCGCCGAAGGCGCCGCCCTCGATGTCGGAGGCGAGAAGCCGCATTTCCACCTGCGTTCCTTCCGGCTTGCGGTCGAAGCGTATGCCGGCCTGAAGGTTGCCGTCGAAGGCGGCGGCGTCCGAAATGTCGAAGGCAGCCAGCCCGTTCTTCACCTGCACATTGGCGGCGACCTCCGACAGCGTGACCGAGCCGGCAACGGCGTGACCGGCCGACAGGCGCAAATCCAGGTTCATGCGGTTGGCAAAGGTCGTGTCGATCTCGGAGGGCCCCGCCTGAGCCGCATCGGCTGCACCCGCTACCGGCGCCAGCGGCGTGAAGGCGGCAAGGAACGACCGCAGGTCGAGCGTCTCGAAAGCCAGCGTGCCGGCGATCGAAGGCACTCCATCAGCGAAGGACGCATTCAGCACGCCCATGCCCGGATTGCCGTCCAGCCCAATCTCTGCGTTTTCCAGCTTGAGCCGCTGTGCATCCCCGCTCATGCGTCCCGCTATCGAGAGCGAGCCGATGGCGCTGCCCGGCGAGACGTCGGCACGCGACCATTCGAGCATTCGCCGCAGCGAGGGCGCTGAAAATTTCACCGAGCCGTCGACGAAGGGATTCTCCGTCGTCTTCACGATGCCGTCGAAGGAGGCGGTGGCCGGCTTTGCGGTGAGAGAGGCGGTGACGGGCGCTTCGCCGCCGGCAAAGAGCATCAGCGGCTTGGCCGACGAAGCCTCGATCGCAACCGATTCGCCGCGCCAGATGCCGGTAACGTTGAGCGTCGCGGTGCTGCTGAGCGTTGGCCAGCTCACCCGGCCGGCGACGCCGGTCAGGATTTCGCGGTCCTTGCCCTCGGCAAAGACGGTCACGCGGCCGTCACTGACCTCGACCATCCCGAACGGGTCGGAGGAGACGCGTCCCGGTTCGGCTTGGCCCGCGTTGGCAGCCACAGCTTCCCGCGTCGCCTTGACCGAACTGGCGATGCGCCCGCCTGCGGGCAAAGCCGGCAGATAATGACCATCTGCCGTGCGCTCGACGCGCAGCGTCGGCCGGATCATGCTGGCGGAGGAAAAGACGACGTTGCCGCCGAGTGCTGCCAGCGCAGAAAGCTTGATTTCCATGCGCTCGGCTTCGATCACCGGCGGGTGGTCCGGCTCGCCCCACTGGGTCATCGCGACATTGGTCAGGACAGCGCGAAAACTCGGCCAGACTTCTATCTCCGGCGTCGAGCCGATGGTGACGCGGTAGCCGCTCCACGAGCTCATCTCGTAGGCGATGCGGTCGCGCACCAGCCGCGTCGATGCGATGAGCGGAAGCATGGCGATGATCAGGCCGACAATCAGCGCAGCCGCGCCAATCACCCAGATGCTGCGCCTGACCAGAGGTGACGGCATTGTGCCTCATTCATGCTAGTGGTTGATCGGCCGCCGTGCCGATTACCTTGTCGTCCGGTTTAGCGGACATGCGCGGCATTTCAACCCTTTGTGTCAGAGCTATGGCATTTTGTGAACGACGAAGCCGCAACAGGCCGGTACGCCTTGCCTTGTTGCGCTGCACTATGCATAAGAAACCGCCGCTGGGAGGACCTTGCATGACCGAGAAGACGCCGCTCTGGACACCCTCGAAGGACCGGATTGCCGCAGCCCCGCTTACGGCCTTCATGTCGCAAGCCTCGAGCCGCGCCGGCGCGACATTCTCCGATTATGCCGAACTGCATGCCTGGTCGATCGATGACCGCGAAGCCTTCTGGGATCTCGTCTGGGACTTTTGCGGCATCGTCGGCGACAAGGGCGCGCGCGTCCTTGCCGATGGCGACCGCATGCCGGGCGCGAGCTTTTTTCCCGATGCAAAACTCAATTTCGCGGAAAACCTGCTGAAGAAGACAGGGCCCGGTGAGGCGATGGTCTTCAAGGGCGAAGACAAGGTCGAGCGGCGGCTTTCCTGGGACGAGCTTCACGCGCTGGTGTCAAAGCTGCAGCAGCTGTTCGTGTCGCTCGGCGTCAAGCAGGGCGACCGCGTTGCCGCGATGATGCCCAACATGCCCGAGACCATTGCCGCCATGCTGGCGACAGCCTCGCTGGGTGCTGTCTGGTCCTCCTGCTCGCCCGATTTCGGTGAACAGGGCGTGCTCGACCGCTTCGGCCAGATCGAGCCGGTCGTCTTCATTGCGCCAGACGGCTATTTCTACAACGGCAAGGAAATCGACGTTGCCGCCAAGATCGCGGCGGTGGCGGAGAAGCTTCCCACTGTCCGTAAGGTGCTGGTCGTCGACTATGTCGGCAAAGCGAAAGAGGTCGCGGCAGGCGTCGAGAAGGCCGAGGCGCTGGATGCGGCCCTTGCGCCGTTCACCGCAGGCAAGGTGAGCTTTGAGCGGCTGCCCTTCGCCCATCCGCTCTACATCCTGTTTTCGTCGGGCACGACCGGCATTCCCAAATGCATCGTCCACTCGGCCGGCGGCACGCTGATCCAGCACGTCAAGGAACAGCGCCTCCATGCCGGCATCGAGGATGGCGACCGCTTCTTCTATTTCACCACCTGCGGCTGGATGATGTGGAACTGGCTGGTTTCCGGGCTGGCGTCGGGCGCGACGCTGCTGCTTTACGATGGTTCGCCCTTCTATCCCGACGGCAATGTGATTTTCGATTTCGCCGATGCCGAGAAGATGACCTATTTCGGCACCTCGGCGAAGTTCATCGATTCGGTGCGCAAGGCCGATCTGCATCCGATCAAAACGCATGACCTGTCGACGGTCCGCACGCTGTCCTCCACCGGCTCGCCGCTGTCGCCGGAAGGGTTTTCATTCGTCTATGACGGCATCAAGAAGGACGTGCACCTGGCCTCCATTTCGGGCGGCACCGACATCGTCTCCTGCTTCGTGCTCGGTGTGCCGACCGAACCGGTGTGGACCGGCGAGATCCAGGGCGCCGGCCTCGGCATGGCCGTCGATGTCTGGGATGACGACGGCAAGCCGATCCGCGGCGAGAAGGGCGAACTGGTTTGCACCCGCGCTTTCCCGGCCATGCCGATCGGCTTCTGGAACGATCCCGACGGCGCCAAATACAGCGCTGCCTATTTCGAGCGCTTCGACAACATCTGGTGCCATGGCGATTTCGCCGAATGGACGGCGCATGGCGGCATCGTCATCCACGGCCGTTCGGACGCGACGCTCAATCCGGGTGGTGTGCGCATCGGCACTGCCGAGATCTACAACCAGGTCGAGCAGATGCCGGAAATCCTCGAGTCGCTGTGCATCGGCCAGACCTGGGACGACGACGTGCGCGTCGTGCTGTTCGTGCGGCTGGCCGAGGGCGTCACCCTCGACGAGGCGCTGGACAAGCGCATCAAGGCCAAGATCCGCACCGGCGCAAGCCCGCGCCATGTGCCGGCAAGAATTGTCGCGGTCGCCGACATCCCGCGCACCAAGTCGGGCAAGATCACCGAACTTGCCGTGCGCGACATCGTTCATGGCCGGCAGGTCAAGAACAAGGAAGCGCTCGCCAATCCGGAAGCGCTGGAGCTCTATCGCGATATTCCGGTGCTGCAGAACTAAGGCACCGGCGCGATTCCCTGGTCGGAGAGCGATACCAAATTAGAAGTACATCTGTTTCGATTCTGCTTTTGTTTATAGCATCTTACGTGAATCGCTCCGAATACGGATATATTCATTAAAGCATCTTCGGTTGAAAACACGAAGTTGCTTAAGTATTATTCTGTCATCGCGAAGGGCGCGACGGCATATCATAAAATTGTATTTGATTAATAGGCGCTTGCGGTTACGGCAACGCACGCCCGTCCTTTGTCTCATCGTTGGATTTCGCGAGGGTAGTGGGGGCTATCTCACGCGTCGGCTTGATATTGGCCGATGTATTCAGGAGGATGGCGATGTCCCTGAAAACAAAGAGCTTGCCCAAGAGCTCCAAGGCAGGCGGACTTCCAACGGAATTGTTGAACACGCTCAAGCTGGCCGCCACTGCGGTCAAGACCACCCCCGGCCATGGCGTGGCCGGGCGGCATCCAAACAGGGAAATGCTCGACGCGCTGACCGGAAACAAGGATCCGGGCATGTTCGGTCGGATGTTTCCCAGGCTGCCGCCATTGCAGGTTTCCGATGCCAAGCTGAAGGCGCTGTCCGAGGCGATGGTGGATGCCAATCCCGGCGATCCCAATGGAAACAACCCGAATGTGCCGGCCGGCTTCACCTATTTCGGCCAGTTCATCGATCACGACATCACGCTCGACCTGACCTCGCTTGGCGAGAAGGAGAAGGACCCGCTCGGCATCGAGAATTTCCGCACGCCGAGCCTCGACCTCGACTCCCTCTACGGCCTCGGCCCGGACGGCAGCCCGCAACTCTACGCCCGCAATCCTGTCGCCGGTGAAAAGCATGGCCCGAAGTTCCTCATCGGCAAGAACTTCAATTCGGGTGAGGGCGAGTTCCGCAACGACCTGCCGCGCAGCCCGGAAGGCTTTGCGCTGATCGGCGATCATCGCAATGACGAGAACCTGCTGGTCGCCCAGACCCATCTCGCCTTGATGAAGTTCCACAACAAGGTTTGCGATACGCTTTCGGCAGCGCCCAATCCGCCACCGGATGTCTTCCAGGAAGCCCGCAAGCTGGTGACATGGCACTATCAGTGGATCGTGCTGCATGATTTCGTCGAGCGCATCACCGAACCGGGAATTGTCGCCAAGATCCTGCACAACGGCCGCAAATTCTACCGCTTCAAGCGCGTGCCCTTCATGCCGGTGGAATTCTCGGTGGCGGCCTACCGCCTCGGGCACAGCATGGTCCGCCAGCGTTACGCCCACAACCGGGTCTTCACGGCGGCCGACTTCAACCTGTTCTTCGCCTTCACCGGCCTGTCGGGCGGCATTGTCGGCGATCTCGCGCCGACGCCGCCGACCCCGCCGCCCAACACGGCGTTCCCGCGTCTGCCCAGCAACTGGATCATCGACTGGCGCCGGTTCCATGAACTCGGCGACATGGGCGGCGCGCCGGTCAACATGACGCCCTCGCGCAGGATCGATCCTTTCCTCGTGTCCTCGCTCCACAACCTGCCGGGCGGTGGTGGCAATCTCGCCTTCCGCAACCTGAAGCGCGGCGTGATGCTGGGGCTTCCCTCCGGCCAGGATGTCGCGCGGCATATGCGGATCAGGAACCCGCTGACACCGGCCGAGATCGCTTCGGGAACGGACGGCGTGGTGGCAAAGCAGCAGGGGCTCGATAGGGCGACGCCGCTTTGGTACTACATCCTGAAGGAAGCCCAGGTGAAGAAGGGCGGACTGGGGCTCGGGCCGGTCGGCGCGACCATCGTCTCGGAGGTTTTCGTCGGGCTCGTGCATGGCGACCAGACGTCATACCTCTGGCGCGAGGCCAACTGGAAACCGACGCTGCCATCGGCGGTGCCGGGCAAATTCACCTTCGCGGATCTGTTGCGGTTCGTGAACGACATCAACCCGATCGGGGACTGAAGAGCCCCGCCGCCTGTCGGGCAGAACGCGACGGGCGGCGGTATGGTTAACCAATCGTCACCATGAAATTTACCGAGATTTCATGAGTGGTACACTTTCGTAAACTGAATCGCATTCCGGTAAGGACTTGTTAAGGATTGGCCGCGATATTCGTGCCTAACTTGAGGGAGAAATCCCGTTCCTCACCTCCCGAGGAAAGCCAGTTCGCTCAAGTCCCCGTTGTGACAGCAATCAACACTCAGGCGTTCCCTTTGGAACGCCTTTTTCTTTTGCGGCATCGAAAGTCACATCTGCGCTTCGCGGTCGCGGGCAAGCGCGCCGGACAGAAGCAGCACCGGCACCAGCGCGGTCAGGATGATGAGGATCGCAGCCACCGCGCCATCTTCCGGCACACCGCGCGAGGCGTTCTCGTAAACATAGGTCGCCAGCGTGTTGAAGCCGAATGGCCGCAGCAGGATCGTTGCCGACAGTTCCTTGATCGTGTCGACGAACACCAGCACGGCGGCGGTGAAGATCGCCGGCTTGAGCAGCGGCAGCAGCACGCGTGCGGCACTGCGCGCCGGCGTCTGGCCCAGGCTGCGGGCGGCTTCGTCGAGATTGGGCGGCAGCTTCTCCATGCCCGAGCGGATCGCGCTTTCAGCGAGCGCCAGGAAGCGAATGGCGCAGGCGATCACCACGGCAGCCGCCGAGCCGGTGAGCAGCAGTCCCGTGCTGAAGCCGAGATGTGCGCGGGAAAACGCGTCGATCGTGTTGTCGAAGCGGGCGAGCGCAAACAGCAGCCCAAGCCCGAGAATGCCGCCGGGCAGGGCATAGCCGATCGAGGCAAGCCGCACCGCACCGGTGATCGTATGCGAGCGTGCCAGCCGCACCGCGTTGATGAGAAACAGCGCCAGCACGACGGTGATGAGCGCGGTCACCGCAGCGGTCGCGACGCTGTGCAGAAAGGCTTGCCCGAGTGCCGGCGAGGAGAACTGCTCCAACCGCCGCGCCGCATACTGTCCGAAGACGAACATCGGAATGCCGAAGCCGCACAGCACCGGCAGGCAGGTCGCCAGCAGCGCCAGCACGGCGTGCCAGCCGCCGAGCCGCACGCGTGGAGCGCGCGCGCGCATATGCGTGGCCCGGCCGGTGTGGAAGCGCTGGCGCCGCCGCGCCCATTGCTCGGCGGCAAGCAGCAGGAACACCAGCAGCAGCATCAGCAACGCGATCTGCGCGCCACCCTCGAGACTGCCGCGGTTCAGCCAGGTCGCATAGACCGAGAAGGTCAGCGTGCGCACGCCGAGATATTCGGCAGCACCAATGTCGTTGATCGTCTCCATCAGCACCAGCGCCACGCCGGCGACGATCGCCGGCCGCGCCACCGGCAGCAGCACGCGCCAGAACACTTTTGACGGTTTCGCACCCAGCGTGCGCGCGACATCGGCGATGTTGCGGCCCTGCATAAGGAAGATGATGCGCGTCGTCAGATAGACATAGGGGTAAAGCACCGAGGAAAGCACGAAGGCTGCTCCCGGCGTCGAGCGAATATCGGGAAACCAGTAGTCACGGATGGTCTGGAAGCCGAAAATTTCGCGCACCAGGCCCTGCACCGGGCCGGTGTAGTGAAAGAACTCGCCGAAGGCGTAGGCAGCGAGATAGGGCGGCACCGCCAGCGGCAGCACAAGCGCCCAGGACAGCGTCCTTCGCAACGGAAACTCGTAGGCCACGACCAGCCACGCGCCAGTGACACCGGCGACCGAGGTCAGTATCGCCACCAGCGCCATCAGGTAGAGCGTGGTGATGCTGGAGCCCGGCAGCACATTGGCAATCAGGTGCGGCCAATCCTCGCCGGTTCCGCTCAGCGCGACATAGGCCAGCGACAGGATCGGCAGGAGAACGCAGGCCGAAACCGCAAGCGCCAGCAGATGCGCCGGCACATGGCGGTTGCGCTTGACGCGCAGCGGCAACGGCGGCTTGGCCCCGGCGGCAGGCGCGTCCTCGATGCGTTGCAGTGCGGTCAATTCACGCTCGGTTCAAAAACGGAAAAGCCGGGCTACGATTGCCCGGCTTCCCCTTGATCAAATCACGGCCTCAGCTTGCCGGGCCGTCGTCGAGGCCGACGCGGTCGACCATTTCGGAAGCGGCCTTGCGGTTCTTGGCGATCTCGGCCAGCGGCAGCGTGTCGGCCTTCAGCTCGCCGAATTCCTTGACCACCGGCGAGGGCTCAAGGCCCGGCTCGACCGGGTATTCGAAATTCTTCTCGGCATAGACCTGCTGCGCCTTGTGGCTCGACAGGAACTGGATGAGCTTCACCGCATTGTCGTGGTTCGGTGCGTATTTGGCGAGTGCCGCACCAGAAATGTTCACATGCGTCAGGCCGTTTTCCCAGGTCGGGAAGATGACGTTGATGGCATTGCCCCATTCCTTTTCCTGCGGGTCCTTGTCGTTGGTCCGCATCAGGCCGACATAGTAGGTGTTGCCGATGGCGATATCGCATTCGCCGGCAGCGATTGCCTTGGCCTGCGGGCGGTCGCCGCCTTCCGGCTTGCGCGCCAGATTGGCCTTAACGCCCTTAATCCACTCTTCGGCCTTTTCCGGACCCCAATGGGCAATCGCCGCGCCGAACAGCGCCAGATTGTAGTCATGCTGGCCCGAACGGATGCAGATCTTGCCCTTCCACTTCGGGTCGGCCAGATCGGCATAGGTGATGGCCGTGTCCTTGACGCGATCCTTCGAGGCATAGACGACGCGGGCGCGCTTGGTCAGGCCGAACCAGTGGCCTTCCGGGTCGCGATATTCGGCGGGCAGGTTGGCGTTGATGGTGGCGTCGTCCAGCGCCTGCGTCACGCCCTTTTCCTTGGCGGTGGTCAGGCGGGCGATATCGACCGTCATGATGACGTCGGCGGGCGAATTCTGGCCTTCCGCGAGGATGCGTTCCTCAAGGCCCTTGTCGAGGAACAGAACCTCGGTCTTGATCCCGGTCTCGGCGGTGAAGGCGTCGAGCACCGGCTGGACCAGTTCGGGCTGGCGATAGGTGTAGATGTTGACGGTGCCGTCCGCGAGCGCGGTGCCTGCAAAGAGGGTGGCGAGGGCAAAAGCAGCGTATCCGGCCATCTTCGACCGGGCGTTTCCAATTGTCATGTCTCTCTCCTGACCAGAGGGGTTCAAGGCCCCAGGGGTTTGCTGGCGACGGCGCCATTGCCGAGCCGATCGTCTACTCGTCTATTTATAAAGCCTGGTCAAGGCAAAGACCAATGAATTCAATAGTTTAGAATTATTCTAAACTGGACGGTTTTTGGCAGCTTTCCGTGAGTTTTCCAAAAAGTATATCGCGCGAGGGCATGCTGAACGGGTTGTTTCGACTTGGCCGCGTTCGGTTGTGAATGAGCTTCATTTCCACGCTTTCATAGTCCACCGACAAGGTCTTGAGAAACGTACCCAGCGTCCTGTTTCGCGGACGTTGCTTTGTCGGTGCCCTGGCCGTTAGAGAAAGGGCATGAGCGACAAAAATCCGACCTGTGAACTCCGGCCCGCGACCAAGGCCGACCATGACGCGATTGCCGATATCTGGCACAGCAGCGCGAGCCTTGAAGGCGTCGGCCCTCCGACCATGCCGACCCAAAATGAGCTGAGACAGCGGGTCGATCTGGAGTCTGCGGGCTGGATCGTGACGGTCGCTGTTCGCGGCGATGAGGTGATTGGCTTTGCCGCGATCAAACCGCGCGAACGGGTTCTCGCCGAACTGTTCGTGCGCCCCGGATCGATCGGCGGTGGCGTCGGCCAGGCGCTTCTCGCCCACTGCAAGATGGCAATGCCGGAGGGCTTCACGCTGTATACGCGGTCTGCGAATATGAGAGCGCGCCGCTTCTACGAGAAGGCCGGCCTGATTTTTCTCCGCGACGATGTCCATCCCCGAACCGGTGACCCGGTAACGCATTACGGCTGGAATGTTCGATGAGGATCTAGCCGCACATCTCGGGGACAGCATCATTCAAACGCTGCTCCTTGATGGCGGCAACGATGTTGACGCCGAGCGCCAGGCAGACCGACAGACAGGCGCAGGCAACCGCAAGCCTGAAGGGCCTCCTGAAATGCCGCCCGTTCACGAGCGCCCCGACGCCGTACAAGGCGATGCCCAGCCCGGCGAAAAAGAACACCAGCCCCGGCCCGTCGCAATCGATCCCGTCTCCGCCCCACGCCTTGTATTCGTTCGCCGGCATCAATCCCATCAGGGCCACGGGCAGGGCGATTACGAGTGCCGCATAGCCCAGCAAGGCCCAGATGCGCTGGTGGGGGTGGCGTTCGGTTTCATTCATGCATGCGCTTCTTGGGGGTGTGTGTGGATGAAGCTGTGCTATCTGAGGCGTCCGTCGATGATCATCGGCTACTCTCGCATGACCTTTTCCAACACGTGTGCACAATAGCCACAAAGCTCGGGATACTCTGGATTGTATTCATGGACAGTGATCGCAGTGCCGCATCGGCTGCACCTTCCAGCCACCGTCTCTTTGCAGGAGAAGCAAATACTTGCCTCTCCGTTCTCGACGTAAGTGGCTGCACCGCATTCTGGGCAATCCGCTATAGGTGAGCCTTCGCCATTCTTGGCCGCAAGATACGAGTCGATTTCGTAGCTCGTTGCGACCACCATCTCGACAATCTCTTGCTGATTGAATTCCTCTCCACACTGGAAGCATTTGCCTTTGATATAATCACTGTCGGTATTTTCTCGATCAGCCTGGCCAATTAGAGACGAAGCGCATTTGGGGCACGACATTTGATCAAGGTCGCGGACCTCGCCTGGCCAATTTACGTGTAGCAGGCTGTCGACGCAGCTTTTCTGGACTCTATCGAATGCATCCTTCTCTTCAAGGATTGTGTCCCAAACATCTGCCAGCGTGCTCTGGGGGTCTTCGTTCAGTATTTCGAAAAAATCGATGATCATCTGGAAAGACGAGGCAATTGCTTCCCTCAATGATCCAACTGGCTCAGCCAAGTGATAGTGCTCGATGTTGTTTCGAAATTGCTGTAGTTTTTTTGTGTTGGTCTGTGGCCACGGGAGGCTGAATTTTTTGAACCGGCTTTTGAGTTGCTCAAGATCAACCGTAGCATACCCGACGACCTCATGATCAACGCCACCGTCGCCATCGGGTACGGGTTCGAACTTCGCTCCAATAATTTCCATTGGATCGGCCTCAGGCGCTGCGCGCACAAGGCATTCCTTCCCCAAGAGCAGTAGACCCGCGTAATAGTTGCGCGCGGCGCTAAGCATGCGCTCGTCCGACCCTTCTCGGAAGTCCTCAATACCAAGTATTATCGACGCAACGGCGTTGTCGAAGATGTCTGCCATAGCAGTTGCCGCCCCTCTACTCCGCCAGCACCCGCGTCGACGGAAATGTCACTTCCACCATCGTGCCTTCGCCGGGCGTCGAGGTGATCGAGAACCGGGCGCGGTTGGCTTCCACCATCGCCTTGGTCAGCGGCAGGCCGAGGCCGGTGCCGTCGCCGCGCGCGCGCTTCAGCGCGTTGATCTGCTTGAAGGGTTTCAGCGCCTGTTCGATCTCGGCGTGGGTCATGCCGATGCCGGTGTCGCGCACCCGCATGACGATGTCGCCCGAAGCCTCGTAGGCGGTCGAGACGATGACCTGCCCGCCGGCCTGCGTGTAGCGGATGGCGTTGGACAGCACGTTGAGCGCGATCTGGCGGATCGAGCGCAGGTCGGCAACCACGTCGGGCAGTTTCGAGGCGAAGCTGGAGCGGATGATGACGCGCTCGCGGTTGGCCTGCGGCTGCATCATGGCCACCGTCTCGCCCAGCGTGTCGTTGAGCGACACCGCCTCATGGGCCATTTCCTGCTGGCCGGCCTCGATCTTCGAAATGTCGAGCAAATCGTTGACGAGGTCGAGCACATGGTTGCCCGATCGGTTGATGTCGCGCAGATAGTCGCGGTAGCGGTCGTTGGCGATCGGCCCGAACTTCTCGTCGACCATCAGTTCGGAAAAGCCGATGATGGCGTTGAGCGGCGTGCGGATTTCGTGGCTGACGCGGGCCAGGAAATCCGTCTTCTGCGAAGAGGCACGCTCGGCCACGCTGCGCGCCTGCGTCAGTTCCTCCTCGGCCCGCTTCCACTGCGTGATGTCGCGCACGACGGCGCAATAGCCGCTCTCGTTGGGCAGGCGGCCGATGGTCATGAACAGCGGAATGAAGCGCCCCTGCGCTTCGCGGCCGATCACCTCGCGCCCGTCATTGAGCACGCTAGCGACGCCATGGTCCGACATGCCGTTGAGATAGTCATGCGCGGCGCGCTGGCTTTCCATGGCGAAAAGTGAGGCGAAGGGCTTGCCGGTCACCTCGTCGCTGTCGAAACCGAACAGCGCTTCGGCCGGCCGGCTGATTGAGCGGATTGTACCGTCATTGGAGATCAGCACGACGCCATCGGTTGCCGTGTCGATGATGGTGCGCATTTCGGCGACGCGGCTGTGAAGCTCGCTTTCGCTCGGCGACAGCACCTGAAGCGGCGCGATGTCAGCCTCGCCGGTGCGCCTTATGACCAGCATCAGCGCCTTGCCACCCTGCCACGGCACGGAGCGCAGCAGCGCCTCGATCGGAAATTCCAGCCCGTCGGCGGTGCGCAGCTTGAGATGATGCTGTTCGGCCGCCGACTCGTCGTCATAGCTTTCGGCAAACAGTGCATCGAGCCCACCCGCCTCGGCGAGTTGCTCGACCGATTCATAGGCCGTCAGCGTCAGGAACTCTTCATTGGCATAGTGCAGCACATCGCCGGAATGGATCAGCACCGGCACCGGCAGCTTTTCGAGGATCGGCGTGTCGGACGGCGAGGATTCGCCAGTCCCGGCGGTCGCGGGTTCCGGGGTCTCTTCGGCCGCAGCGGCATGTTCGGTGGTTGCTCCGTCGGCATCGTTGCCGTTTGCCGCAACTGGTCGGTCATCGTCATGCGCCAGCCGGCTCGCGTCGTCGATGCCGGTAACCGGAGGGATGGTATCGTTCGCAGCGTTCCCGATGACGGGCTCGTCCCGCGAGACGACTTCCTGCGTCTCTTCCGCTGCGCCTGCGTGTTCGCCGGGCTTGTCATCGGCCATCGTCTCGGCTGCCGAATCCGCATCCGGTGCATCCGCTGCCGGAGCAAACATTTCGCCCTGGATTTCGGCAGGGCGCGTTTCCGGCCCGGCGATGTCGCTTTCCGTTTGGACGATTGGCTCTGATGCAGCGCCTTCGGCTTCCTGCAATTCGACCGGTGAAATCTCGTCGGCAATGCCTAGTACGGACGCGGCCGTCTCCTGTCTGCCGGTCTCGTCGTTCGCCGGCTGCTCGCCGGCCTCGCTCTCAGCCGCGCCGGCGGTCTCGCCGCGCTGCTTCAGCCTTTCGCCGATCTCGCGAAACGCGCTGCGCTCGATGGGAGAAAGGCCTTTTTCCGGCACGGCAGCCGGGCGATGCTCCGCCAGGCGGATGACCTTGTCGGCGAAGCGGCGGTTGTCGGGCTTCGGCACGATGGTCAGCGCCGGCACCTCGCCCTGGAACGGGTCGGGGGCCTGCGTGCTTTCAGATGCTGGCTGCTCGCGGGGTTCTTCGGCCACCGTGCTTTCGCGCGGCTCGCCGGTCGAAGGCACCAGAACCATACCGAGCCCTTCGGGATCGGTCACCGCATCGGCCCTGCGGGCGACGCCGAAACCGCGAAAACCTTCAAAATTGCGGTCGCGGCCATAGACGGGCAGGGCGGCGAGATCGACGGGGATCTTCAAGTCCGTTCCGGCCACCGGCCACAGCACCGAGCGGCCCGACCATGTATCGCGGCGGTCAAGCAGATCGGCGATCTCGCCCGAGGGGTCGAGCCCGAAGGTCATGGCGACATCGCGGAACCGCCGGCCGATCACATCCGCTGCGAGCGGCCCCACCACCTCGACGAATTCGCTGGAGACCGCGCTGAATTTTCCCTCGGCATCGGTGCGCCAGACAAAACGCGTGGGCGCCGCCATGCGGTCGATCTCCACCGGCTTGCGTTCCGCATCGGCTCCGGTCTTGCCCGCTTCGCCGGCGTTGAAATACCAGTTGTCGTGATCGCCCTTGGCGGCGGCCTCCGCAGACGTTTCCGAAACCGGCAACTGCGGTGACGCATCGCCTTCTATGGCGGGAACATTCGCTACGGGGCTTTCCGTCGCGATTGTCGCCGGGCTTTCGGCAGTGGTGGCCGGCTTTGCGTCGGCCGGTGCCGAAACATGCGCCAACACATCCGCCACCGAGGCGGCAGGCAGCAACGGAACCTCGGCCACCGGAGCCGCGGGCGCAGAAGGCTTGTCGTCGGGAGCTTCAGCCGTCGCCATCTCGTCATCGGCGAACTGGCGTTCGTCGATGACCACCAGCAGATGCCGGGCAGGCTCGTCGACCAGCCGCGCCAGGCCGGCGGGGAAGGAGCGCTCCGCACCCGGAACCATCCGCTTCACCAGCCGCTCGCGTTCGCCGCTTAATTCCACGACCATCTCGGCAAGTGTCTTTTGCGAGATGCCGAGCCCGGCGAAACCCTGCGAGGCTGCCTCCACCGCACCGCGAGCGTCGATCAACGCTGCGAACTGGCCGCGCTCGTCCAGGCCGCTTATGGCGCGCTCGGCAATGTCGCCGTCGCTGCGACCGCTGGTCTGTACGGCGGGCACCGCCAGCAATATCGCGTCCTCACCATCCGGCAAGGTCAGCGCGCTTGCGGTGAAATTGACGGCGCGGCTGCTGACCCCGGTCGCCAGCCGCACGGCAAGGGTCCGGTCGCGGCCTATGCGCGGAAAGCCGCTCGTCGCCATGATCTGGCGTCTGGCGGTCGGCCCGAGCAGGGGCGGCTCGCCGATGATCGATTCGATGTCGGGATAGCCGAGCAGGGCCGCACCCGGTCCGTTCGCCCAGATCACCTGGTCGAGGTCGGTCGTCAGGATGGCCAGCGCGTCGCCGGCCGCGAAACGCTGCCGCACGTCGTCGAGTATGGCTACATCGATGAACGAATACGAAGCTGACGGCATGCGCTGCACGAACTCCCAGGCGGAGACAGATTCTCTGCGGTTAACTCTTTGTTAATAACAAGGCGGCGGGGCAAACGTCCACAAAACAGCGCGTTTGAGCACCGAAACCCGATGGTTTGGTTAACGCGCCTTAATGGTTTGCCCTGCCTGGATGACGGTTTTGTTGCAGTGCACAAAAGATGTTGCAATGCACCATTGGCTGCGCTATATCAGGGTTACGCATGAACGAGACCGGCTTTCGCAAGGTCGGTCCACCGAAAAGGATGGAAATATGTCCAAGACAGCAACCAAAACCGCTGAATTCGCCAACGTTGAATTCCCGACCTTCGATGCCTCCAAGGCCACCGACCAGTTCCGTGCCTTCGCCGAAAAGGGCGTCGAGCAGTCGAAGGAAGCCTACACCAAGATCAAGTCCGGCGCCGAAGACACCCAGAAGGCCCTCGAGTCGACCTTTGAGACCGCCAAGGCTGTCGGCAACGACCTGTCGCTGAAGACGATCGCCACGCTGCGCACCAATGCCGAAACCGGCTTCTCGCATCTTGAAGCCCTGGTTGCCGCAAAGTCGCTGTCCGAGCTGATCGAGCTGCAGACCTCGTTCCTGCGCAAGGGCCTCGAGACTGCCGTCGAGCAGGCCAAGGAATTCCAGGCCGTCTCAACCAAGGCTGCCACGGACGTGACCAAGCCGATCAAGGACGTCTTCGAAAAGACGTTCAAGGACTTCAAGGTCGCCTGATTTCAGGTGACTTCATAGATACCCGAAGGGCGGTACCTCCTCCCACCAAACTTCGGGCATGACGGCCGGAATCCTCCTCCCTCCGGCCAGATACAAGGAAAAGACCGGCACCTCCTCCCGCCGGTCTTTTTCTTTTTGGGCAAGGCGTTGCGCAGTTTCCTGTGACTCTTATTCGCCCTGCGGCCAAATTGACGGGAATAACCGTCGCCAAGCGTCTTGAAATCTCCGTCGTTTGTCCGTATTGGAGCGCTTCGCCAGACAATGGCCTGCGCGGTTGTAGCTCAGTTGGTTAGAGCGCCGGATTGTGGATCCGGAGGTCGGTGGTTCGAGCCCACCCAACCGTACCATTCCTTTCTCAATAAACAGGCAGATGCTCTATCAGGGCGGGTGACAGCTCCTCCGCCGGTGAGGTCCATGCCATGCAGATGCCGGAAAACCACGAGCATCTTGCGGGAGTCAGATGTCCAGTTTGATTCCGCAGAGGAGGAGGTAGCACTCCACAAAGCGGGCATGTTCCGGGTCGCCTCGCGGGGGCATCCGACGTCCGCCATCGTAACGTTCAAGGACGCGCGAACACTGAGCTCCGTTCACCGCAATTGCGTTCGGGGCAAGCAATAGCAAGCCGCTCAGGAAGACGCATCCGGCACTGGCGGCGAGGAAAAGATAACGCTTGTCCATGGTGACAAGGATACGGCGGGCGAACGCGCAAGACAACCGCTGATTGCCGCCGTATCCAGCCGGACATGGCTCGGCCATCTTTCCCGGCACCGCCAAAAGGCAACATCGCGATATCATCATGTTCGCGCTTGTTTTTATGCTTGATTGGAGCGGTTCCTGGAAAAATGCTAACTTCGCTCGTCGCCGCGCGATGTCCACGGGCACCGGCGATCGAGAGACAAGACGTGCTCCCGCCCCTCGAAAAAAGGGAGTAGGCATGGCCACAAAATCGCCGGCGCAACCGACAGGACGCGTCTATTTTCCCGACGAACTCAGGCTGTTGCGGGAGATTTTCGACAATTGCACCGCTGGCCGGGCCGACCGCGAAAAAGTGGCCGGCATCGTCGCCAAGCGGCTGATGGACGCTTATGAAAACGGCATCAGGGATGAGAAGCTGTTGCGGCTGATAGCCGTTGGAAACCGCGCTTCCCTGGCAACGCGCCCAGCCACGACCGTCCATCATCATCTCTGACAGGCGCCTGGCGCTTTGCCGGGTTCAAGACATCCTAGAACAGCGAACCCTGCGTGCCGGGGACTTTGGCCTTGGGCGCGGGTTTCGGCTGCGGCTTGGGCCGCGCGGCGCCTTCGCCGGCAACCACGCCCACCGTGCCGTCGGCAAAGGTGAGCGAAAGTGCTGCGTCGGTCGCGACTTCCGCGGCCCTCTTCACCAGCACGCCTTCCTCATTCGTCACCAGCGCAAAGCCGCGCTCCAGAATCGATTGGTGCGACAGCGTCGACATCAGCCGCTCGGCCTGCGTCAGCCGGCCGCGCAGCCGTTCCAGCCGGATTTTCGTCACCTGATCCATCCGCCGCTGAAGTGCGGCCAGCCCTTCGCCAGCCAGTTTCTGACGGCGCATCAGCGGTTCCGGCCCGATGCGCTGCGCGGTGCGGTCGAGCCGCGTGCGCCGCTCGCGCAGCATGGCGCGAAGGGCGGCATAGGCGCGGGCGATGTCGCGGTCGGTGGTCCTGCGGGTTTCGGCCAGCCGGCGGTCGAGCGTAGCCGGCGACAGGCGGATGGCCGAAAGCCGCGCCCGCTTGCGCTCGGTGCTGACGATCAGCGCGCGCGAAAGCCGGCTCGTCGCCTCGTCGAAATGACGGCGCGGCAGCGCGAGCAGTTGGTCGGGCGAGGGCAGGGCCCGCGCCGCTGCCCGCAGCGCCTGCCGCTTGCGGTCGAAATTGCGCGACATGCAGCCCTTCAGCCGTGCGCCGAGATTGGCCAGCGTCGCCTCGAGATCGGCCTTCACCGGCACGGCGATTTCGGCCGCACCCGTCGGTGTCGGCGCGCGGACATCGGCGACCAGGTCGACCAGCGTCCAGTCGGTTTCGTGGCCGACCGCCGAGATCACCGGGATGCGGGACGCGGCCACGGCACGCGCCAGCGCCTCGTCGTTGAAGCCCCAGAGGTCTTCCAGGCTGCCGCCGCCGCGCGCGACGATCAGAAGATCCGGCCGGACGATCGCGCCGTCCGCCGCCAGTTCATTGAAGCCGCGAACCGCTGCCGCCACCTCCGCCCCGGAGGTGTCGCCCTGCACGCGCACCGGCCAGAGCAGCACATGCAGCGGAAACCGGTCCTTGATGCGGTGAATGATGTCGCGGATGACAGCGCCCGTCGGCGAGGTGATGACGCCGATGACCATCGGCATGAACGGCAGGCGACGCTTGCGCTCGCTGTCGAACAGGCCTTCCGCGGCAAGCTTGCGCTTGCGCTCTTCCAGCAGCGCCATCAACGCGCCGGCGCCGGCCGGCTCCAGATTGTCGATGACGATCTGGTATTTCGACGATCCCGGATAAGTCGTCAGCTTGCCGGTGGCGATGACCTCCATGCCCTCTTCGGGCCGGAATTTCAGCCGGCTCATCGTGCCTTTCCACACCACCGCCTCGATGCGGGCGCGATCGTCCTTCAGGCTGAAATAGGCGTGGCCGGAGGAATGCGGCCCGCGATAGCCGGAAATCTCGCCGCGCACCCGCACATTGCCGAAGGCGTCCTCGACCGTGCGCTTCAGCGCGCCGGAAATCTCGCTCACCGTATATTCGGCAGCGTTGGTTTTCGATTCGGGCAGAAAATCACTCATGGCGCGATTGGGGCCATTCCGGTGCGTCGGGTCAAGTCCGTTTGCCCCCACATATCGTTTGTCTCAATGTTTCAATCAGAAGAATTGGATGGACGTCTGCCACTGCGAAGACCTACCTCAGGCGCATGAGCACGCAGACCGAAACCATCGCAGCCCCCCAGGCATCGTCCGCAGTCGACAGGCCGTTCCAGCCGATGGACTACGGGCTCTATGTCCTGACGGTGCTGTCGTGGAGCCTATCGTGGTTTGCCATCTCCCTGCAGGTCGGCACGGCTGTGTCGCCGGAGGTCAATCTCGTCTGGCGTTTCGCCATCGCCACGCTGCTGATGTTCGGCTGGGTGATCGTCAGCGGCAAGCAGCTGCGCTTCCCACTCTCCGACCATCTGCGCTTCGCATTGCTCGGCGTGTTGATCTTCTCGTCCAACTTCCTGTTCTTCTATTACGGCGCGCTCTATCTGGTCAGCGGCCTTTTGTCGGTGGTGTTTTCGCTGGCGTCGGTCATCAACATGCTGCTGGGCGCCATCATCATGCGCGAGCGGCCTGCGCCGCGTATTTTGATTGGCGGTCTGCTCGGCTTTGCCGGTATCGCGCTGATGTTCTTCCCCGAAATCGCCGCCCATGGCCTGTCCGGCGGCACGCTTACCGGCCTGCTTCTGTGCATTGCCGGCACGTTTTCCTTCTGCCTGGGCAATCTGGTCTCGGCGGCCAACCAGCGCAGAAAACTGCCGCTGATCTCCACCAGTGCCTGGGGCATGCTCTACGGCACGATCTGGGCAGCCTTCCTCGCCTTCATGCTGGGCAAGCCGTTCATCATCGCCACGACGGTTTCCTATCTCGGTTCGCTGGTTTTCCTGGCGGTGGTGTCGACGGTGATGGCCTTCGCCGCCTATCTCACGCTGCTCGGCCGCATCGGCGCGGCGCGGGCCGGCTATGCCACGGTCATTTTCCCGGTCTTCGCTTTGCTCGTCTCGACCGCGCTCGAAGGCTATGTCTGGACCGCCTATGCCCTCGCCGGCATCGTCCTTGTCGGGCTCGGCAATGTGCTGGTCATTCGCGGCGGCCGGCGATAGTTTCGCCATCTTTCCAAATCCGAAGCCCCAGGGATTATCGATGAAAGCTGTTCTGTTCGAGCATTTCCGCGAAGCGCCAAGCATCCGCAACGTGCCTGACCCGAAGCCTTCTACCGACGGCGTGGTCATCAAGGTCGAGGCGACCGGGCTGTGCCGCAGCGACTGGCACGGCTGGATGGGCCATGACGCCGACATCGTGCTGCCGCATGTGCCGGGCCACGAACTTGCCGGAACAGTGCAGGCGGTTGGCCGCCAGGTCACGCAATGGCGTGTCGGCGACCGGGTCACCGTGCCTTTCGTCGGTGGCTGCGGCCATTGCCACGAATGCAATTCCGGCAATCACCAGGTCTGCGAACAGCAGTTCCAGCCCGGCTTCACCGCCTGGGGTTCGTTCGCCGAATATGTCGCCATCGACTATGCCGACACCAATCTGGTGCGTCTGCCCGAAGAGCTGGATTTCGTCACCGCCGCAAGCCTCGGCTGCCGCTTCGTCACCTCGTTCCGGGCCATCGTCGATCAGGCGAAAGTGCTGCCCGGCGAATGGGTGGCGGTGCATGGCTGCGGCGGCGTCGGCCTGTCGGCGATCATGATCGCCACCGCCATGGGCGCCAATGTCGTCGCCATCGACCTCACCGAGGAAAAGCTCGCCTTCGCCCGAGAGCTCGGCGCCGTCGCCACCGTCAACGGCGCAGAGCAGGACGTCGTTGCAGCCGTGAAGGAAATCACCAAGGGCGGCGCGCATGTCTCGGTCGACGCGCTCGGCCACCCTTCCACCTGCTTCAATTCCATCGCCAACCTGCGCCGGCGCGGCCGTCACGTTCAGGTCGGGCTGATGCTCGGCGACCACGCCACGCCGCAGGTGCCGATGGACAAGGTCATCGCCCATGAGCTGCAGATCGTCGGCAGCCACGGAATGCAGGCCTTCCGCTACAAGGCCATGATGGACATGCTCGAAACCGGCAAGCTGAAGCCGCAGAAGCTTGTCGGCAAGCGCATCAGCCTTGCAGAAGCGCCCGTGGCGCTGATGCAGATGGACCGTTTTGATGGGACGGGGATCAGTGTGGTCGACAGGTTCTGAGTGGTCGCCAGTATTTCTGTCGGCTGCCTTCTCTCAGTTTGCGGTTGGGTAATCGCATTTGAAATACCCCCACCCCTACCCCCTCCCCCTTGTGGGGAGGGGGTAGGGGTGGGGGTATTTCCACCACGCAGGCCATCGGAGAATGCACATGCGATAGCCCCTAGCGAGAAGGTTTTCGCAGCGCCGCCTCACCACCCCGGCATGACATGGCTAGGCTTCAGCCGCTTGCTGCGAATCCCGGTAAGTGCTGCAAAATCGAACGTGCCCGTTTCCTGAACAGCCGGTACCGAGATGTTGTCGAGACTTTCGGCGATGTGCCGGGCCAGCGCCTCGACGATGTGGGCGCTTGCGGTGTGGCCGCGCATGATGCCGATCTTGCAGTCGGGCAGGGCGCCGAAACCGTCGGCCTCGCCAAGCACGCGCATGCCCGGCCTGAGTGCGCATTCCGGCAGCACCGAGATGGCCAGTCCTGAAAGCACCGCGGCGGTGATGACGGTGGCCGACCAGCTCGTGAACAGGATGCGATAGTCGCGCTGCATGCGGTCGAGCACGTCGCAGGCTCCGCGCCGCCAGATGCAGGTTGGGCGGCCGAAGGCCATCGGCAGGATTTCCTGCTCATGCGTGGCGTGGTTGGCCGAGCTCACCCATAGCAGCGGTTCGCGCCGCACCACTTCCGACTGCCCCTTCACGTCGTCATGCGTCACCAGCGCCAGGTCGAGATGCCCGCGCTTGATGTGCTCGACCAGATTGAAGGTAGGCTCGCAGATGACGGTCAGCTCGACGCGCGGGTTCGACCGGGCAAAGCGCGCCATGATCTCGGGCAGGAAGCGGTCGGCATAGTCGTCGGGCGTGCCGATGCGGATCGTGCCTTCCAGGCTGCGGTCGTCGAAGGCGGCCAGCGTCTCGCGATTGAGGTGGATCAGCCGCCGGGCATAGGAGAGCAGCTTCTCGCCTTCCTCGGTCAGCTTGTTGGTGCGCCCGTCCTTTTCGAAAAGCGGCTTGCCGATGCGCTCTTCCAGCCGGCGCATCTGCATGGAAACCGCCGATTGCGTGCGGTGAACCTCATCGGCGGCTCTGGTGAAGCTGCCGGTGTCGGAAATCATGATGAAGGTTTGCAGTTGATCGAGATCGAGCGGCGCGGCCATGACTTTCATCCATCATCGATGTTGATGATAAAGATTAAAAACATTCGTTGGATTAATCAATACGGCGATGCCAAAGTCATAAGCGTCCACAGGAAGCGACGCAAAACACCGATGCGGAGCGCGATCAGCGCGTCACCGTGCGGAGCGGTTTCCTGTGTCCGAGCCCTTGAAAGGAGAGTGCCATGACCACGATCGATTACGCCGCCAAGACGATGCAGCCTGCAGTCCGTCCGGTGACTGCGTTTCGCGTCGTGAACTGGCTCTTCAATACATATCGCGCCCTGAAAAATCGCCGCGAATTCTACCGAATGGGCGAAATGACCGACCATGAACTGGCCGATATCGGCCTGACGCGCGCCGATCTCCACGTCGTCGTCGACCTGCCGTTTGGCGTCGACCCGACCGCACGCCTCGGCTCGATGGTCAGCGCCCGCTCGGACGTGATCGAAGACATGGCCCGCCGGGTACATTAGACCCGACGCCTGAGTTTCTGCAGGCTCCCCACTCCCTGCCGGTTTCCCTCCGGCCCGCCTGCACGCTGCCCGGTCCTCGCGGACCGGGCATTTTTGTTATGGGATCAAGCCAAGGCTAAGTGGCGGGAAGGGCGCGGAATCGAACGGCCGAGATCCTGCGCTGCCTCGATCCACACCGCGATGGCATCCTGCACATTCGCAATCGCCTGTTCGGGCGTATCGCCATCACTCATGCAGCCGGGAAGATCGGGGACCACAGCGGAAAATCCGCCGTCATCTTCAGCGGACAAAGGCTCAATGACGACCGGGTACTCAAGTCTGTCAGCCATTTTTCACCTCGTCGATGAAAGCTACTAATTTACGAATATAGACGGCTTTGATGGGACGTTTGAAAGGCACAGTCAGAATTTCAGGATGCGGCGGATGAAACACCTTGTAGTGCGAGCCACCCGATCGCGGTGGCAAACACTGCACTCCAGCCTCTTTACATACAGCCTTCACATCCTGAATAGACTAGTCGCCCTGCGGATTGCGGCGCATCTGTTCAAGGCGTTTGCTCATCAGCAGCGGAGCGGTCTTTGTTACCGCCGCCGGTCCATGCCTCGCGTAAACTGCTCGAAGATCGATTCCACGCCCTTCTGGTAGTCGTCGCGCTGCTGGGCGCCGGTTTCGAACATCTTGCCGAACAGATCGTCATACGGGTTCTTCGACTGCCCGCTCGGAGCGGCCTGCGGCTGTGCTTTTGGCTGTGCCCTGCCGCTCGGCTGAGCAGCGCCGCCTCCGAACATGCCTTCGAGAATCTGGCCGAGTGGATTGTCGCCGAGAGGGTTCTGACCCTGCGGCTGCGCGCGGCCAGTGGGCTGCTGTCCGGCCTGTCCACCGCCGAACATGCCTTCGAGGATTTGTCCAAGCGGGTTGTCGCCAAGCGGGTTTTGCCCCGATGGCTGCGCCCTGCCGGTGGGCTTGGTTTGCGCGCCGCCGCCGAACATGCCCTCGAGAATCTGGCCGAGCGGATTGTCGCCTGCCGGGGCCTGCGCCTGCCTTTGCGGCTGGCCTGCCTGGCCGCCACCGAACATGCCTTCAAGGATTTGCCCGAGCGGGTTGTCCGAAGGGCTCGCCGATTGCGGCGCCTGCTGCTGTTGG
The DNA here is from genome assembly GCF_900116595.1 of Mesorhizobium sp. YR577. NCBI lineage: Bacteria > Pseudomonadati > Pseudomonadota > Alphaproteobacteria > Hyphomicrobiales > Phyllobacteriaceae > Mesorhizobium > Mesorhizobium sp. YR577. The sequence continues at coordinate 162,861 of NZ_FPBI01000009.1, forward strand.
GCAGCGCCGCCCATGCCACCCTGGCGCATCATCTGCTCGATGATGTCACCCAGCGGATTGTTGCTGCCGCCGCCAAGTCCGGCTGCCTGAACCTGATTGGTCGACTGCTTGAACAGCCCGCCCATCACCATCGTCGCGATGGCCGGCAGCATCTGCTTCAGCACATCCTGGCCGATGCCGGTGGCTTGCGCGGCCTGGCCCGCAACCGCCCGCGAAAGATCTTTTGAGCCGAACAGATGGCCGAGAATACCGTTGCCCTCGGCCATGCCGGCAGGCGAGAAGGCCGCCGCCGGGTTCTCGAAATATTTGGCGTGCTGGCCGCTCGCCATGGCACTCAGGAACGCACCGGCGCCATAGGGGTCGGCGGTGTTCTGCTTAAGCCCTTGCGAAAAGGCTGGCAGCAAGGCCGCGACGGCCGACTGCGCCTGCTGCGGCGACAGCCCGAACTGCCGCGCCAACGCATCCATGCCGTTGCCGTTCTGGGCATTCGTCAGCATGTCGAATAGTGAAGCCATTTTCGATCTCCTCGGAGTGTCTCGCCGGGAAGCAGCCTAACCCAAACCCGTGAACCCGCCTACGGGATTGTTACGGGCGAATGCAGAGACCGTTAATACGCATATTCGAGGAAAACCGGCTCGATCGAGCCGCCCCAGCGCGTGTGATAGGCGTTGAGCATTTCCTGTGCGCTGGTGGTGCCGCGCGCCACGACTTCGTCGAGCGTGGAGAGGAATGTCGTCTCGTCATAGCCGTCGCGGTTCAGGCGGGCGCGGTTCTTCAGGCCCTTGCGCGAAATCGCCAGCACCTCGCGCGAAACCTCGCGCAGGTCGGTGTTGCGGAACGGCGCGCCGATGCCTTGCGCCGGCACGGCGTTGCGCATCGCCAGCACTTCCTCATAGGTCCAGCTTTTCGTCAGCGCTTCCGCCGCATCCAGCGCTTCCGCGTCGTAGAGCAGCCCGACCCAGAAGGCCGGCAGCGCGCAGATGCGCCGCCACGGACCGCCGTCGGCGCCCCGCATTTCCAGGAAACGCTTCAGTCGCACGTCGGGAAACAGCGTCGACAGATGATTGGCCCAGTCGCCGATGGTCGGCATGCCGTCCGTCAGCTCCTTGCGCGCAGCCCCAGCCATGAACTGGCGGAAGGTTATGTGGGTCATGTCGTGATAGTGGCCGTCGCGGATGACGAAATACATCGGCACGTCGAGCGCCCATTCGACATAATCGGCAAAGCCGAACTCCGGCGAGAAGCAGAAGGGTAAGAGGCCGGAGCGCTGGTTGTCGGTGTCGGTCCAGATATCGCCGCGCCAGCTCTGCAGCCCGTTGGCGTGGCCGTCGGTGAAGGGCGAGTTGGCGAAGAGTGCGGTCGAAAGCGGCTGCAGCTTCAGCGAGACCTGCATCTTGCGGCGCATATCCTCTTCCGAGGAGAAGTCGAGGTTCACCTGGATCGTGCAGGTGCGGTACATCATGTCCAGGCCCTTGGTGCCGACCTTGGGCATGTAGTTGGTCATGATGTCGTAGCGCGATTTCGGCATGCGCGGCGTCTCGGCCAGCGTCCATTTCGGGCTGCCGCCGAGGCCGAGGAAGCGAATGCCGAGCGGCTCGGCGATTTCGCGCACCTGCGCCAGATGCGCATTGCCCTCGCGGCAGGTCTGGTGGATCGTCTCCACCGGCGCGCCGGAAAGCTCGAACTGCCCGCCGGGCTCCAGCGAAATCGCGCCCTGTCCGGTCGGCTCGACCAGGCCGATGATGCGCTCGGCATCGACGATCGGCTCCCAGCCCAGCGTGCGCTGCATGCCTTCCAGAAGGGCGCGGATGCCACGGTCGCCGCCATAGGGCACCGGGCTGTTGCCGTCGACATAGAAGGGGAATTTCTCGTGCTCGGTGCCGATGCGCCATTTTTCGCGCGGCTTGTTTCCCTCGGCCAGATAGGCGACGAGTTCGTCCACGCCTTCGATCGGCCGGAAATCGGTGGTGTCACGCGCCATGGTCTACCCTCTCGCCGCTCGAAAAAAGCGTCGCGCTTGATGGACGCAATCATATCTCGCGATCAAGCGAAAAATCCTGAACTTTGGTTCAACTCAAATTGAGCATGCTGGCGAATCGAAAAAGCGTCGAAAATCATGCTCAAAACGACAGTGCGCCATGTCTTGAACCGCACATTGCCAACCCGGAGGGCATTACCGCATGAATTTTACATGGATCGAGCATTTTGGCGGCGACCGGGAACGGGAACTGTTCGAGCTTTACCGGCAGGAATGGTGGACCAGGGATCGCAGCTTCGACGATGTTGCCCATATGCTGAAGCATTCCGCCATCGTGCTTGGCTGCTGCACCGACGACGACCGGCTGATCGGCTTCGCGCGGGTGCTGACGGATTTCACCTTCAAGGCGATGATTTTCGACGTGATCGTCCACGCGGATTTTCGCGGGTCGGGCGTCGGCAAGGCGATCGTGGACAGGATCATCGGCCTGCCGTCGCTGGCGCGCGTGTCGAGTTTCGAGCTGTATTGCCCGGAGCGGCTAGTTCCCTTCTATGAGAAACTCGGTTTTGCCGAAGGGTCAGCGAAATTGCTTTTTCACCAGCGGTGAAGCGGCATTGATACAGGTGCAGCGAGAACTCGCTGCGCAGAGACGGCCGGCGCAGTAGAGTTCGCGTAGTACCTTGTTCACCAGTCGCCGATCGTCGCCTGCAACACCGCCATCGCTGCCACCGCTGCGGTGTCGGCGCGCAGGATGCGGGGGCCGAGCGGAATGGCGGTGACGAAGGGCAGGGCATAGAGCTGCTTGCGCTCGTCTTCGGAGAAGCCGCCTTCCGGGCCGATCAGCAGGCCGAGCTTGCGCTCGGTGATCGCCTGAAGGGCCGCTAGGGGATTGTTGGTCTCGGCACTCTCGTCGCAGAAGATCAGCCGCCGGTCCGTTTCCCAACCGGCAATCAGCCTGTCGAATTTCTGCGCCTCGCGCACTTCAGGCAAAGCAAGAATGCCGCATTGCTCGGCGGCTTCCACGACATTGGCGCGCAGCCGGTCGATGCCGGGCTTGGCGATCTGGGTGTGCTGGGTGATGACGGGTTGCAGCACGCCCGCACCCATCTCGACCGCCTTCTGCACGAGATAGTCGAGCCGACCCTGCTTCAGCGGCGCGAAGCAATAGACGAGGTCGGGAAGGGGCGGTTGAGGGCGGGTTTCCTCGACCGCGCGCAGCTTTGCCGCTTTTTTGGTTTTGGCCTCGATCCGTACAAGCCATTCGCCGTCGCGGCCGTTGAAGACGAGCAGTTCCGCGCCTTCGTTCAGGCGCAGGACGTGGATGAGGTAATGGCTCTGTTCCGTGCCCGTCTCGAAAACGGCATCCCTGGCGAGGTCCTGCGGCACGAACAGCCGCTGCATTTTGTAGTTTGCGCGCATGGCGGATGAATGCTGGAGCGGAGGGGGGAGGTCAAGGGGTGGTGGTGATTGCCTTGGGATTCCCCCTCTCCGTCTCGGCGAAGCCGAGACGGAGAGGGGGCTACCTCCCCACACTCACATGCCAAACCGGCTCATACCCCGCCCGCAGCACCGCAACCGTCGTCGGCGGCGTCAACAACGAAAATCCCGGCGATGCCATATCAAAGTCCCCGCGCGGAGCTTCATAACCCTCGAAGCTCCACCGTCGAAGCCTGCCCCGATGAACTGCATAAGCATCAGTGCCCCGCGCCACCATCGTCCCATCCGGCAGTCGCTCCAACGCGCCCGCCTTCAGCGCCACCGCCCGGCCACCCGCTGCCAGCCGCTCGCCATGCAACCGCGCGTCCATCTCGGGCGCTGTCGGCTTCGCCACCCCGCATGCCTCGCCATAACGCGCCGCAAATTCCTTGGCCCGCTCGCGCTGGCAGTAGAAGCAGGGCCGGTGGCCGGCGGCCAGAGCGGTCACCTCGTCGAGGAAGAAAAGCTCGGTCCAGCCGGCATTGCCGCTCGGCGTGTTGCGGCCCATCACATCGCGCCGACGCCCGCGAAATTCGCACACGCAGATGATCCAGGCACGAGTCGCCCAACGCCGCTTCAGCAGCGTGCGCGTTGCCGGGTCGTGGATGACGCCGCGGTTTCCCGTGAACATGCCGCGCGCCGGCACCGCATGGATATCGCCGAAGGGATCGACCCGGTTCTGCAGTGGCATATCCGTTCCTCTCTTTTTGGCGATTGCCGCGCATGATATCGGGGCTGGAGAGTTTGTCATTGCGAGGGTCCTTCATGCGGGTGCTGGTCGTCCAGAATTACGACAATACCGGTCTTGGCCAGATCGGCGCCGCATTGCGCGAAGCCGGTGCCGAAATCGACCTGCGCAATGCCCATCACGGCGATGCCATGCCGCAAGACGCCAGCGAACACGATGCCATCGTCGTGCTCGGCGGCGGGCAGAATGCACTGGCCGACGACAAGTATCCCTATATTCCGGCCCTTCTCGACCTGATTCGTGATTTCGAGGCCAAGGATCGTTCCGTGCTCGGCATCTGCCTCGGCAGCCAGCTCATGGCGCGAGCCTTCGGCGGCGAGAACCTGATCGGCACCTCCCCCGAATTCGGCTGGCGGCGGATTTCGCTGACGGAAAGTGCAGAGGCCGACCCCGTTCTCGGCGCGCTGCCGAAGGATTTTTCGAGCTTCCAGTGGCACGACGACACCTTCACGCTGCCTGATGGCGCGGTGCATCTCGCCGCCAACGAGGCGACGAAGAACCAGGCGTTCCGCGTTGGCCGCGCGGCCTATGGCTTCCAGTTTCATTTCGAGGCCGACCAGCCGCTGGTGCGCTACTGGAACGCGTCGTTCCCCGACCTCCTGCGCGAGCGCCAGCCCGGCTGGCTCGAACGTCATGAGGACGAGGCGGCAGCGCACGGAGCCGAGGCCGACGCCACCGGTTTGTCGATTGCCCGCGCCTGGGTAGCGACCATCTGAGGGCCATCTACCTCTTTTGTACGTGGCAAAAATAACACGTCCGTAAGATTACGTGACTGTGTGCTTTTCGAGCACTGGACGTCCCGGAGGCCGAAAGCCTAGAAGGACGCCGCTTCCGCCAACAAACCGGGTTAACCATCCGACGGGCCGCCCGCCGAAGCGAAACACATTCGTAATAATTTCATGAAGAGATGCAGGAAGCCGCAACCGAGATGACCGCCGTGAAAGCCGCTTTACTGTCCTTCGCAATGCTCTCCGCCATCGTTATTGGCGGTCTCGGCATCTATGCTGCCGATGCTGCCGGCGACCATAATGTGGTCGACGGCTACGGCGTCACCGCCGCCCGTTATTAAGGCGCTGCGGGTCGTTCCCGTCAGGGGCGACCGGAGGCCAGGCGGTTCAGTTTTTCGACTGTCGTCTTCAGCGGAACGGTAAAGGATACGTACTTTAGCGACGTGTCCTCCCGGTAGAACGCGCCCACCTGCACGTTGCCTTTCATCCAGTGATCCCAGTCGATCTCGCCGTCTTCCTCTTCCGTGTGATAGGGAACGCCGAATTCGCGCAGGGCGTCGTCGCGGTCGTGGATAGGGCCGCTGCTGAAGGGTATGGGGCCGACATAGGCCTTCCGCTTCTTGGCCGGCTGACCATAGACGAAGATGGCTGAAAGGATCGCCTTGCCGCCATCCATGGGCACGCCGTAGCTATGTTTGTAATCCGTGTGAAACTGGAACGCGAGCTCGATGCCGAGGGCATTCAGCTCGCAATGTCCGGTCCCGCCGCCGCGTTGCGCCCGGCCCGGCATCAGCGAGACATCGAATCCGGCGGTTGTGAGCAGATCGGACAGTCCGCTGTCTTGTTCGGAATGCCCGAGAAAGGGCAGAAGCGCGCTCAGTTCCATGGTCTCTCCGGTTTCAATCCTGTAGTGCCACGTTCAGATCACGCGCTCATGTCAGCAATCACCGACAAAATACGCTTTTGCGCACCGTCTATGACGAGCGCGGTCAGCTTGCCCGATTTGTAGGCAAGGGTGTCGACATTGACCCGGTTGGCCATGACTTCAGGTTCGTCATGCGGCGTGTGGCCGTGCACGACCACCTTCGGGTGCAGGTACGGATAGTTCAGGAATTCTCCGCGTATCCAGATCAGGTCCTGGCTGTCCTGCCGGTCGAGCGGAGCGCCTGGCCGGATGCCGGCATGACAGAAGAAGAAGTCGCCGAAGCTCGCCGAATAACGCAGGTCGGCGAGAAAGGTCACATGGTCTGCCGGCACGGCATCCATGAGCAAGGCGTGGCCTTTCCTGCATTGCTCCGCGTTCGTGAAATCGATGTCGACGCCGTAGGAAAGCGCGGTTTCCTTGCCGCCATAGCGCGCAAACAGTCCCTCTGGCTCGGGGTTCGCCAGAAAATCGAGAAAACCGCGATCATGGTTTCCGGCCAGCGAGATGATCCGGCTGTCGCGTTTCTCGGCGTCGATCAGAAACTGCACAACGCCCTTGGAGTCCGGCCCGCGATCGACATAGTCGCCGAGATGGACGATGCACCAGTCGGCCGGAGCGTCCCGCTCCAGTTCGCTTTTGATGCGCGCATGCATCATTTCCAGCAGGTCGCGCCGGCCATGCACATCGCCAATCGCATAGATGCGCATGCCTTCGGGGCCGGCGGCGTCGAGATAATGAATGCCTGTGCTCAATGCGCCCGCCGTCGGTTCTTCATGCGCGCCGGCGTCATCTGCAGAGCATCTCCTTACTGGCGTCCGTGATCAGTCGCTTGCCGCACAGAGCCATCGTCATGTCCAGCTCCTTGCGGATGATTTCCAGCGTGGTCGTCACACCTTGCTTGCCCATCGCGCCCAGCCCGTACAGGAAGGGCCTGCCGATATAGGTCCCCTTCGCGCCCAGGCAAAGCGCCTTCAGCACGTCCTGGCCCGATCGGATGCCGCCGTCGAAGTGCACTTCAATCTTGTCGCCGACTGCCTCGACGATTTCCGGCAGCACCGAAATCGAAGACCGCGCACCGTCGAGCTGGCGGCCGCCATGATTGGAGACGATGAGCGCATCCGCTCCCGTCTTCGCCGCCATGATGGCATCCTCCTTGTCGAGAATGCCTTTCAGGATCAGCTTGCCGCCCCAGCGTTCCTTGATCCAGGCAACGTCGTCCCATGACAGGCTCTGGTCGAACTGCTCCGCCGTCCATGAGGAGAGTGAAGCAAGATCCGACACGCCCTTGGCATGGCCGACGATGTTGCCGAAGCTGCGGCGCGGCGTGCCAAGCATGCCCATCCACCAGCCCGGACGCCGGCCGATGTCGAATAGGGTCTTCGGCGTCATCTTCGGCGGTGCCGAGAGGCCATTGCGCAGGTCCTTGTGGCGCTGCGCCAGCATCTGCAGGTCGACCGTCAGCACCAGTGCGGAGCATTTCGCAGCCTTGGCGCGGTCGATCAGGTTGTAGACGAACTCCTTGTCGCGCATCACATAGAGCTGGAACCAGAACGGCTTCTTCGTCACCGAGGCGACGTCCTCGATCGAACAGATGCTCATCGTCGACAGGGTGAACGGTACGCCGAATTCTTCCGCCGCCTGCGCCGCCAGCATCTCGCCGTCGGCATGCTGCATGCCCGTCGATCCGGTAGGCGCCAGCGCCACCGGCATCGCCACCTTCTCGCCGATCATGGTCGAAGCCAGCGAGCGGTTGTCCATGTCGACCAGCACGCGCTGGCGGAATTTTATCTTGGAAAAATCTTCCTCGTTCGCCCGGTAGGTGCTTTCGGTCCAGGAGCCGGAATCGGCATAGTCGAAGAACATCTTCGGCACGCGGCGGCGTGCCTGGTTCTTGAGGTCGTCGATGGTGAGGATTTGTGACATTCGTCTTTATTCCTGGCTACTTCCCGGTTCCGGTCTTGCGCGCCGCATCGCCCGCTTCGGAGCGCTGGCGCAGTCTCAGTTTCGATACGCGCTGCCAGTCGCCGGTGCGTTCGGCTTCCGTCATCGCGCGTTCGACATAGGTTATGTGGTCCATCGCCGCCTTGCGCGCCTTGGCCGGCTCGCCGCCCGCCACCGCCTCATGGATGGCGCGATGCTGGGCAAGCAGTTCGTCGCGCGCGCCGGGCAGGGCATAGACCAGAAGCCGGCTCTGGAACACGCCGTCCGACAGCAGCCGATAGCAGGAGCGCAGCGTGTGCAGCAGGATGATGTTGTGCGCGCATTCACCCACGGCGTGATGAAACTCGACGTCGATCTCGGCTTCTTCCTCGAAGTCGACGCGCTCATGCACCGCTTCCATGCGCTGCATGATGCGCTCCAGCAGCGCGCGGTCGTCGGCGGTGGCGCGGCGCGCAGCATATTCGGCCGCCACGCCCTCGATCTCGCGGCGATATTCGAGATAGTCGGAAGCCGCCTTGCTGTGCGTGCCGATCAGGTCGAGCATCGGCTTGGTAAAGACCTGGCCGATGACGTCGGCAACATAGGTGCCGCCGCCATGGCGGGTCACGATCAGCCCGCGTATTTCCAGCGCTTTCAGCGCATCGCGCAGGATCGGCCGCGACACGTCGAACTGGCGCGCCAGCTCACGCTCGCCGGGCAGGCGATCTGAAACGCGCAGCACGCCCTCGAGAATGAGGCTCTCGATCTGCTGCACCACCTCGTCGGCGGTGCGCGAATGCTCGATCCTGGAAAAAATCTCGCTCAAGCGAAGTGTCCGGTGAGGCCGATAATGTGCCGAGAATAGCGGTATCCGGCATAAGTGGTCAATTTATTTATCCAATTGGACGGATATGGCGGGCAAAATCAAATGAACCGGTCCTGGTTTACAGGCGGCGTCGATAACTGGTAAAAGCTTTTTACCAGTATCCTGAGGAGCGAACCCATGTCCGGTCTGGCCATGCCGGCACCCGATCAATCGACGCTTTCACGTCGCGCCGAGATCGTCGCCGACATGCGCATCATCGTGCCGGGCGAGGGGGTTGTCGATGCCGTCAACGAAATGCGTGCCTTCGAAAGCGACGGGCTCACCGCCTATCGCCAGCTTCCGCTGGTGGTCGTGCTGCCCGAAACGGTGGCGCAGGTTTCCCGCATCCTGAAATATTGCGACGATCGCAAAATCCGCGTCGTGCCGCGCGGCTCGGGCACTTCGCTGTCGGGCGGTGCGCTGCCGCTGGAAGACGCCGTGCTGCTGGTCATGAGCCGCTTCAACCGCATTCTCGAGATCGACTATCCCAACCGCACCGTCACCGCGCAGCCGGGCGTCACCAATCTCGGCATCACCACCGCCGTCGAGCAGGAGGGCTTTTACTACGCCCCCGATCCATCCTCCCAGATCGCCTGCTCGATCGGCGGCAATGTCGCGGAAAATTCCGGCGGCGTGCACTGCCTGAAATACGGCCTCACCGCCAACAATGTGCTCGGCATCGAAATGGTGCTGATGAATGGCGAGGTCATCCGCCTCGGCGGCAAGCATCTGGACAGCGAGGGCTACGATCTGCTCGGCATCATGACCGGCTCGGAAGGGCTTTTGGGCGTCGTCACCGAAGTCACCGTGCGCATCCTGCCCAAGCCCGAAACGGCGCGCGCGCTGCTGATCGGCTTTCCGACCAGCGAGCAGGGCGGCCAGTGCGTGGCCGACATCATCGGCGCCGGCATCATTCCCGGCGGCATGGAAATGATGGACCGCCCGGCGATCCACGCGGCGGAAGATTTCGTCCATGCCGGCTATCCGCTCGAATGCGAGGCGCTGCTGATCGTCGAGCTCGACGGGCCGGGCGTCGAGGTCGACCACCTCATCGACCGGGTCGAGGCGATCGCGCTGAAAAACGGCTCGACCACCTGCCGCATCTCGCAATCCGAGCAGGAACGCATGACTTTCTGGGCCGGGCGCAAGGCGGCATTCCCGGCGGTCGGCCGCATCTCGCCGGATTATTACTGCATGGACGGCACCATTCCGCGCAAGGAACTGCCGCGTGTGCTCGCAGGCATGCGCGAACTGTCCGAGCAATACGGGCTCGGCGTCGCCAATGTCTTCCACGCCGGCGACGGCAACCTCCACCCGCTCATCCTCTATGACGCGAACGTCCCCGGCGAACTCGACAAGGCCGAAAGCTTCGGCGCCGATATTTTGCGCCTCTGCGTCAAGGTCGGCGGCGTGCTCACCGGCGAACACGGCGTCGGCGTCGAAAAGCGCGACCTGATGCCGGAAATGTTCAACCAGATCGACCTCGACCAGCAAATGCGCGTCAAATGCGCCTTCGACCCCAACCATCTGCTCAACCCCGGCAAGGTGTTCCCGCAGCTCCGCCGCTGCGCCGAACTCGGCCGCATGCACATCTCGGGCGGCAAACTGCCGTTCCCCGACATTCCGAGGTTTTGATGGGGACCTTTCAGAACGGGGGTTCCTCGCCCCGCTTGCGGGGAGAGGTGGCTCGGGCAAAGCCCGAGACGGAGAGGGGGATCACCGACCCCTCTAGCCGCCGCTCACCCGAAAGCATCGAGCGAGCCCGGCAACTTCGCCATGGCGACAACCAAGCGGAAGCCACCCTCTGGAACCAACTGAAAGCCAAAAAACTGGGCGGTTACAAATTCGTCCGCCAGATGCCGTTGGGGCCGTATTTCGCTGACTTTGCGTGCCGAAGCGGCAAGCTGGTCGTTGAACTGGACGGCAGCCAGCATGCCGAGAGTTACTACGACCGGCGTCGCGACGAATTCATGCGCGCTCAAGGCTATTCGGTCATTCGTTTTTGGAGCGCTGATGCGGTGAAGAACTTGGCGAGCGTTTGCGAAACCATTCTTGCGGCATTGGACGGCCGCTTGAGCGAAGAGGTGGTTGCCTCGGATTTGCGGTTCGTCTTTGCGAGGACCAACAAGGCAGGAGACGGTTCTCTATGATCGCCCCCTCTCCGTCTCGCTGCGCTCGACACCTCTCCCCCGCTTCGCAGGGGCGAGGAACCGGCACTCGCCGAGGTCGCAACTTTACAGAACTTGGGTTCCTCGCCCCCATGAAATGGGGGAGAGGTGGCTCGGGCAAAGCCCGAGACGGAGAGGGGGCCCCCTCCACCGGACTCGACCTGTTTTTCCGGCAGAGCACTGCCGAACTGACCCCCTCTGGCTGCTTCGCAGCCATCTCCCCCTCAAGGGGGGAGAAAGCGTTGGCGCCATGACCACCTTCACCCCAACAACCCCCACTGAGGCGCTCGCCGCCGTCGAATGGGCGCTGGCCAATGAATCCCCGCTGGAAATCATCGGCCACGGCTCCAAGCGCGGCCTCGGCCGCCCGCTCCAGACTGAACACACGCTTGACGTCTCAAACCTCACCGGCGTCACGCTCTACGAGCCGGAAGAACTGGTGCTGTCGGCGCGGGCCGGCACGCCGCTTGCCGAGATCGAAAAGCTGCTGGCGGATCACGGCCAGGAACTTGCGTTTGAGCCCATGGATTACGGTCCGCTGCTTGGGCAGCCCGCCGGACGCGGCACTATCGGCGGCGTGCTGGCGGCCAATCTCGCCGGCCCGCGCCGCCTCAAGGCGGGTGCCGCGCGCGACCATATCCTCGGCATCAACGCTGTCTCCGGGCGCGGCGAGGCGTTCAAGTCCGGCGGCCGCGTGGTGAAGAACGTCACCGGCTACGACCTGTCGAAGGCGATGGCCGGCTCGTGGGGCACGCTGGCCGTGTTGACCGACGTCACTTTCAAGGTTCTGCCTGCCGCCGAAACCGAAGTGACGCTCGCCATTCGCGGCCTCTTCGACGATGGCGCGAACGCCGCCATGGCGCTGGCGCTCGGTTCGAGCGAGGAAGTTTCAAGTGCGGCGCATGTGCCGGAAAACCTTGCCGGCAGCATCGCCAGCGGCGCGTTGAAAGGTGCATCCGCCACGCTGCTGCGCGTTGAAGGCTTCGGCCCGTCGGTCGCCTTCCGCACCGGCAAGCTCATCGATCTCCTGAAAAACGCCGGCCCAATCGACGAGATTTCCGGCGATGCTTCAAAGGCGATCTGGCGCGATATCCGCGACTGCACGCCCTTCGCCGACGGCACCGAACGGCCCGTCTGGCGCGTTTCGATGGCGCCGGCGCAGGCCCATGCGATGGTCATGGCGCTGCGCATGGAAGAGGCCACCGACGCCATTTACGATTGGCAGGGCGGCCTCGTCTGGCTGCGGCTTCAGGCCGATCCCGAAGCCGATCTGCTGCGCCGGCTGGTCCGCAAATTCGGCGGCGGCCACGCCACGCTGGTGCGCGCCAACCACTCGCTGCGCGCATCGCTTGCCGTGTTTGAGCCGCAGCCGCAGGCCCTTGCCGGCCTCTCGGCGCGGCTGAAGGAGCAGTTCGACCCGAAGGGCATCCTCAATCCGGGCCGTATGGTGCCACTCGGCAAGTCTGCTACGCTCGATGCTGCAACTGGGGGCAAGTCATGAGCGATATCAACAACGGGCCGACCGCACCGCGCCAGACCGACCGCTGGCTGGAACCGGGCGCAACCAATGCGCAGGTCATCTACATTCTCTATCTCGCCGGCCTCGTCATCGGCATCAGCGGGCTGGTCGGCATCGTGCTGGCCTATATCAATCGCGGCAAGTCGGAAGCCTGGGTCGAGACCCACTACACCTGGCTCATCCGCACTTTCTGGATCGGCCTGCTGTATGGCCTGGTTTCCGCAGTTCTCATCGTTCTGGTCGTCGGCTTCTTCATGCTGTTCGCGGTCGCCGTCTGGTTCATCGCCCGCTGCATCATCGGCCTGCAGGCGGTCGGTCGCGGCGAGCCGATCCGCAATCCGAACGGCTGGTTTATTTAGGAAGACAAAAGGGCGCCATGCAGACCAGTTTCACCCCCGCGCAACTCGCCGATCCGCATGTGGCGGAATCGGAGAAGATTCTGCGCAAATGCGTGCATTGCGGCTTCTGCACGGCGACCTGCCCGACCTATGTCACGCTCGGTAACGAGCTCGACAGCCCGCGCGGGCGCATCTACCTGATCAAGGACATGCTGGAAAACGGCCGCCCGGCCGACAAGCAGATCGTCACCCATATCGACCGCTGCCTGTCGTGCCTTGCCTGCATGACGACATGCCCGTCGGGCGTGAACTACATGCATCTGGTCGATCATGCCCGCGCTCATATCGAGAAAACCTACAGGCGGCCGCTGCCCAACCGCGCCATCCGGGCGCTGCTCGCCTTCGTGCTGCCGCATCCGGCGCGCTTTCGCGCGGCCTTGAAGCTGGCGAAGCTGGGCAGGCCGTTTGCTGGCCTGTTCGAGAAGTCTGCTGCGCTTAAACCCCTGGCCGCGATGCTGAAGCTTGCGCCCGCCACTGTCCCGGAAGCCTCGGCCATGGCGTCACCGGGCAGCCATGCGGCATCGGGCACGCGGCGGGGCCGTGTCGCCATCCTCACCGGCTGCGCCCAGCCGGTGCTGGAGCCCGGCATCAACGAGGCGACGATTTCGCTGCTGACGCGGCTCGGCGTCGAGGTGGTGGTGCCGCAAGGCGAGGGCTGCTGCGGCGCGCTCGTCCACCATATGGGCCGGGAGGAACAGGCGCTTGCCTCGGCGCGGCAGAATGTCGACGCCTGGACGCGCCAGATCGAGCAGGGCGGGCTCGACGCCATCGTCATCACCGCGTCCGGCTGCGGCACGACGATCAAGGATTACGGCTTCATGCTGCGGCTCGACCCGGCCTATGCCGAAAAGGCGGCGCGGGTTTCAGCACTGGCAAAGGACATCACCGAATATCTCGCCACGCTCGATCTGCCGGAACCGGCGCAAAAGCCCGGCCTGACGGTGGCCTATCACTCGGCCTGTTCCATGCAGCACGGCCAGAAGATCACGCGCCAGCCCAAGGAGCTTCTGGCCCGCGCCGGCTTCATCGTGAAGGAGCCGCGCGAGGGGCATCTGTGCTGCGGCTCAGCCGGCACATACAACATCATGCAGCCGGAGATTTCGGCGCGGCTGCGCGACCGCAAGGTGAAAAACATCGAGGCGACCGGAGCCGACATCGTCGCCACCGGCAATATCGGCTGCATCACGCAGATCGCGTCGGCCGCGAATATGCCGGTGGTGCACACGGTGAAACTGCTCGATTGGGCCTATGGCGGCGAAAAACCTGCCGGCGTGCCGGAGGGCAGGGTGCTCGTGGCGGCGGAGTGAACCGGCGTCCGGCCGCTCGCGCGGCAGCACTCATTGATCCTCGTTATTGTCCAGCTCGATGATCTGCGTGAATTCCACGTTGCGCAGTTCGCTGACGACGCTCTTGTCGGCCTTGTAGTTGGGCATGACGATGACTTCGACGGCCTTTGTGCCGGGCCGGAACTGGTAGTGGCTCTCGTCGCCTTCCTCTGCGATGACACCCTCGAGGCGGGTCCAGCCATCCTGCGAGTTGATCTGAACATTCGCAGCGCCGGCAAAGCGGTAAGGCCCGGGGCCGGAATTCAGCGCCTTGCCTTTGGCGTCATAGGTCTGGACGCCGAGATAGACGGTGGAAATCTGCGGCGAGCCGTCTTCCTTGGGCAGCACGCGAATGTCGGTTCCGATCCGGTACCGCCGGCTCGTGTCGACAGGGATCAGCTTCGACCTGATGCTCTGCGCCCCGGCAATGCTTGCGGGGCGGTCGATCTGCAGGACCTTCTTGGCCGTCGGCATATCGGGCGTGAACCAGCCCAGTTGTGTGCCGACGAGCGCAAAGATGCCGATAAGGGCAAGTAGCACGGTCGCCACGCGCAGATAAAGCATGCCGATCTCGGCAAACAAGCCGCGCGCCTGCCCCTTGTCCGTCAACGCTTCTACCGTCACCCGAAATTCCTCACCGTGTCGCTCCTCACGCTCCCTTATGGGCGCGCGATCCATCAGCGACTAGTGAAATAAGGCAACACCGAAGTTTTATGTCGGCCGCTTGAAGGCAGCGCGCTCGCTTTCGATCTCGGCGCGGCAGACGCAGCCTTCAATATGGTCGTTGACCAGCCCCATCGCCTGCATGAAGGCGTAGACGGTGGTGGGGCCGACGAAACTCCAGCCGCGTTTCTTCAATTCCTTGGAGATGCGGGTCGAGGTCGGCGTGGTCGGGTTGGCGATCAGCGAGGCATAGTCGACTTTGGCGGGGCGCTCGTCGGCGCCGGGCTCGAACTTCCAGAACCAGGCGGCGAGCGAGCCGGCCTCCGCGGCCAGCTCGCGGGCGCGCCTGGCATTGTTGATGGTCGAGACGATCTTGCCGCGGTGGCGCACGATGCCGGCATTGCCCAGCAGGCGCTCGACATCTGCGTCGGTGAATTCGGCAACGCGCTCATACTCGAAATTGGCAAAACCCTCGCGGAACGCCTCGCGCTTGCGCAGGATGGTCAGCCACGACAGGCCGGACTGGAAACCTTCAAGGCAGATCTTTTCGAACAGCCGCCGGTCGTCGGCCACGGGGCGGCCCCATTCGTGGTCATGGTAGTGCTGGTAATCTGGCAGATTGCCATGCCAGGCACAGCGCGTGACGCCGTCTTCGCCTTCGACCAGGCCGGTTTTTACTGTTTCCATTTCCTAATACTTTCCATTTTTACCCGGCCTTTACCAGATTCCTGAACCGGGCGGTAACCACACCAAAAGGTTTAAACGCGGTTTGGCTTTTTGCGCATTCCGATTCACGTTTCGGTTGCCACTGGCGGACAACATCGCACACGGAGGGGGTGCAATCCCCGCCTGTTGATGACGATCGAGTTCGAGAGTGCGTCCGATGAAACATCTTTTTCTACTGGGGGCCACGGCCCTTGCTGTCAGCATGGCGTCAGCAGCCTTCGCCAACGACCGCTACGCAGAACGCCCGCCGGTGGTGGTAAGCCCCGATCTTTCCGCCCCTTGGGTGATGCAGCTCGGCCAGCAGCCGGGCAAGGTGGTGCGCCGGCAGGTGCGCCAGGTGCGGCAGCAAATCCCGGCCGGGGTGCAGGTCCAGCCCTATGCGGTCGAGCCGCGCTTCGACCAGCGCTATGCCCCGGCACAGCGGCGCCAGCAGCAGCCGCAGCCGGACGCGCAGCGCACCGCAGGCATCGTCGCCCCGGCACCGGCCAAACGCGAGGTGCGCCGGCAGATCGACCCGATGTATCTGCCGCAGCAGGTTTCCTATGACGGCCCGCACAAGCCGGGCACGATCATCATCGATACCAAGCAGAATTTCCTCTTCCTCGTACAAGCCAATGGCGAGGCACGGCGCTACGGCGTCGGCACCGGCAAGCCGGGCTTCGAATGGGCCGGAACCCACAAGGTCACCGCCAAGCGCGAATGGCCGGACTGGCGGCCGCCGGCCGAGATGATCGTGCGCGAGCGCGCCAAGGGCCGCGTGCTGCCCGTCCATATGGCAGGCGGGCCGGAGAACCCGCTCGGCGCGCGCGCCATGTATCTCGGCTCGACGCTCTACCGCATCCACGGCACCAACCAGCCCTGGACGATCGGCGGGGCGGTGTCTTCCGGCTGCATCCGCATGCGCAACGAGGATGTCGTCGACCTCTATGATCGCGTGAAAATCGGCACGCAGGTCGTGGTAATGTAGCGGCCGACCCGATTCGATATTTCCGGGGGACGGTCCGGAAGCGGCGGTTTTCGCCGCCGCAGCAAGGGCAGCATGATGGGGATCGTGCTGCCCTTTCGCTTTGAGATGGGGTGGAGCGCTCGTTCATGAAAGCTCAAACAGCCGCCAAGAAGCGATAGCACGGCGCAATTGCGTCAACGCTCGCCTGCCGTTTCCAATAAACCAGCTCCTGCCCTTTCGTTTTGTCGCACTGCCAAACGGGCCGAAATCGGCTATAGGCGGCAATGAGAGCGAAATCGCTCTGGACTTTCCTTTTGTGAAAATATTATTCTTCATGGTGGGAAGTTCCAGACAGCATTCCATATGAAGTCCGGCAACGGATTGCCGGCCATCCTGTCCGCCGAAGGAAGCTAAAAAATGCCTCTCGACGACACACGCTATCTGAAGGGCGCGCCCGTCGCAGCCCGCATCATCGCGCAAGTGCGCGCGGCAGCCGACAAGGCTGTCGAAGAAGGTTTTCCGCCCCGCCTCGTTTCGATCACCGTCGGCGACGTGGCGGCGGTTGACGTCTATGTGCGCAACCAGCGTGCCAAGGCCGAACTCGGCGGCATCGATTTCGAGGAGCGCCGCTTTCCGCAGGAAACGACGGCAGCCGAGCTGGAAGCAGCCATCCACGGCATGAATGCCGACCCGCGCGTCACCGGCATCATCATCCAGCGGCCGGTGCCGGCGCATATCCCGATCAAGGCGATCCAGGCGGCGGTCCACCCGCTGAAGGACGTCGAGGGCATGCACCCGGCCTCGATCGGCAACATCGTCTACAATGAGATCGAGCTGGCGCCCTGCACGGCGGCCGCCTCGGTGGAAATGCTGAAAGCCACCGGGCTCGACCTGAAGGGCCTCGAAGTGGTCGTCGTCGGCCATTCCGAGATCGTCGGCAAGCCGATCGCCTTCCTGCTGATGAGCGAGGGCGCGACCGTGACCGTGTGCCACCACATGACACGCTCTGTGGCCGCCCATACGCGCCGCGCCGACGCGCTGTTCGTGGCGGTCGGCAAGCCGCGCCTGATCAAGGGCGACATGGTGAAGCCGGGCGCCGCCGTGATCGACATCGGCATCAACGCCGAAACCGCGCCCGACGGCTCGACCCGCATCGTCGGCGATGTCGACACCGACAGCGTCAAGGACGTGGCCTCGTGGATCACGCCCGTACCGGGCGGCGTCGGCCCGGTGACGGTCGCGATCCTGCTGCGCAACACGATGGTCGCCCTGAACCGCCAGCGCGCGCTGTATCAGAGCACCTATGCGACAGAGGGCAAGATCGCGGCTGAGTAGGATTCGAGGCCCGGCGACGGGGCGCTGCTGCCTGTCGGTCAGCGCCATATGTGATTTCCGGTCACTGAAACACGCGGGGACAGTAGCAGGATCAACGACAACGAGACGCGCTTTAGGGCCTTTGAAGCCGCTTCGATAGAAGCTGCGAACCAGGGTACCAAAGCACTGCTGGGATGATCAACGTTTCGCTTACCTTATGGCTTGCCAATGCTTGCCGACAGCCTTCACGCGTGATTACCTATAAGTGCTTTACCTTGGGGGAATACAACTATGCGTTTTCTGCTTGCCGCCATTGCTACGCTGTCGTTTTCCATCACCGCAGCGCTTGCTGACCCATCCTCGGACTTCAAAAAAGCCGATCAGGCGCTGAACCAGACTTTCAAGAAAATTCAAACGAGAATTGCTGACGACGCCGATGGAAAGGTGCGTTTTGTCAAGGCGCAAAGAGCGTGGATTGCATTCCGCAATGCCGAATGCACTTTCCAATCCAGCGGCGATGATGGCGGCTCTGCTGCGCCGATGGTTGTCGCTGCATGTCAGGCTGAACTGACCAAGGATCGCACCAGGCAATTGAAAGCCTATCTGAATTGTCAGGAAGGCGACCTCTCTTGCCCGGTGCCTTCGGAATAGCCGAAAAGGGCGGGATGACCACTTCCCTACGCTGCTGAAAATCTATTTGGTCTCTGGCAGGATCAGGAACTTCGTCCACCCGCCATCCAGCCTCACATCATCGGCGGTGAAGAACCCGAAACCAGCGGCACCAACCAAATGATGCGGGCCGTTGCACGGGCGTCGTCGGCGCGATGCGCCAGATTGTACTGGTTCTGCACGCAGACGATCTCGGCGATCCGGCGTCCTTCCGCGATCTGCGCCGGTGTGAGGTTGCTCAGCCCGATGTGGCCCACTTGGTGACAACGCGAAGGCAGCCACCGCCGATTTTCCGTCGGCAAAGCCCGACGCGTTCCAACTGACCGGTTCAGGCATTTTTGCGAAGAAAATGACCTACAACGGCATTAAATCTGTCGTGATCCATGTTCAGACTGTTCGTATAAACCGCCACGGGCGTCGATATGGTTTTCTGATTGGACACCATCCTTTTGTACAGCGGATGTTGTTTGTGCGCGGATAAGTAACCTTCCGGATCTTTGAGGATAATTTTGTATCCCGTCAGATGCGAGGACGTGAAATCCTCATAATGCTCCAAAGCAGCTATATCATTCCATTTCACCAGCAATGAACCATTTAAGTTGATGCCGTCATGATTGACTATCAGACCTTTTGCACCCGAGAGGAGCCGATAGAGGCCTCCAACGGAGAGCGCTAGAAAAATCAAAAGCCCAAATCCAAATATAGGATAAAATAAATAACCTTCCCGGAGCACGATTCGCAGACTGCTTTGGTCTGGCCCTCTATGGAGATAGTAAATCGCAATAGCAGATATCGTAAGGAGAAATATTGTTGAGAGCAGCAATTTCACCTTATTTGGTTTTGCTACAAAGAGCTCTTGATTCATAAAATCATCCTATATTGGGCGTATGCCGAATTAACGACACTTAAGACGCCCCAACATTAGCCGGACGGGCTCGCCTTAAAATGTTCGCTTGCCTTGCAGAGCCCCTTTTAGAAACGCGACCTCTGTCGGGCAAGCTCTCCAGTGCGGCGATCCGTTCAACCCACGGAATCGTCGCATTGGAAAGCTTTTCATGCCACAGGGCCTGGGATCGCCCCGAATGATCGCTGGCGTTACGTGAGCTTGTGCTGATGTCGGAATGCGACAACAGTCCTGTGTGCCGTCACGCGGCGATCTTGGCCACGGAATCCAGCTCCGCCACCACAGCATCACTCAGCACCAACCCACCCGCGGCCAGATTTTCCTGCAGATGCCTGACCGACGAGGTGCCCGGGATCAGCAGTATGTTGGGCGCGCGGCGCAGCAGCCAGGCTAGCGCGACCTGCATGGGCGTCGCGCCGAGGCGCTTGGCGACATCGTTCAAGGTTGACGACTGCAGCGGGCTGAATCCGCCGAGCGGAAAGAACGGCACATAGGCGATGCCGTCGCGGGCGAGATCGTCGATCAGGGCGTCGTCGGCGCGATGCGCCAGATTGTACTGGTTCTGCACGCAGACGATCTGGGCAATCCCGCGTCCTTCCGCGATCTGCGTCGGCGTGACATTGCTCAGCCCGATGTGACGGACAAGGCCCTTCTGCTGAAGCTCGGCCAGAGCGGAAAGCGGCGCCTCGATCGACCCTTCGGCGGGGCCGTGCGTGTCGAACATGATGCGGAGATTGACCACATCCATCGCCTCGAGCCCGAGATTGCGCAGATTGTCATGCACGGCCTGGGTCAGTTCTTCAGGCGAAAACGCCGGAAGCCATGATCCATCCGCGCCGCGCCGCGCGCCGATCTTGGTGACGATGACGAGATCGTCGGCATAGGGATGCAGCGCCTCGCGGATGATCCGGTTGGTGACATGCGGGCCGTAGAAGTCGCTGGTGTCGATGTGATTCACACCGGCTGCCACGGCCGCGCGCAGCACGGCCAGCGCAGCGTCATGATCCTTCGGCGGGCCGAACACGCCGGGGCCTGCAAGCTGCATGGCGCCATAGCCTAGCCGCTTCACGGTGCGGTTCCCCAGGGTGAAAGTGCCTGACTGTTCGATGCTGGTCATGATCTCTTTCCTTTTGATCTGACCCCGTATTTAGGCGATGACCATATTCATGATAATGGGCTGCAATCGGCACAGGCTGTGCGGGATTACGAACAATGAAAACCGATCTCGGTGACTTGAACGCCTTCGTGGCCGTGGCGCGCGCCAAGGGCTTTCGCGATGCCGCCCGCCTCAGCGGCGGCAGCGCGTCGAGCCTGAGCGAGGCGGTGCGGCGCCTCGAGGCGCAACTGGGCGTCCGGCTGCTTAACCGGACGACGCGCAGCGTCGTTCCGACCGAAGCCGGCGAGGGGCTGCTGGCGCGCCTCGGCCCCGCCTTGGCCGAGATGGAGGCAGCGCTCGATGTGGTGAACAGCTTTCGCGACAATCCGGCGGGCTCGCTGCGGCTCAATGTGCCGGTCAGCGCGGCAAGGCTGGTGCTGCCAGACATCGTGCCGGCGTTTCTCGCCGCCTATCCCGACATCGTGCTGGAGGTGATCACCGAGGAAAGCTTTGTCGACGTGATCGCAGCCGGGTGCGATGCCGGCATCCGCTATGACGAGCGGCTGGAGCAGGACATGATCGCCGTGCCGATCGGGCCGCGCTTCCAACGCTTCGCCACCGCCGCATCGCCGGCCTATCTCGATCGCCATGGCCGGCCCGAACACCCGCGCGATCTGCTCGGCCATGCCTGCCTGCGCGGCCGCTTTTCAAGCGGCTCGATGCCACCCTGGGAGTTCGAGCGCGACGGAGAGGTGGTGCGGGTCGATCCCAGCGGCCCCTTAATCGTAAGGCTGGGCGGGTCGACCGACCTCGCCGTCGACGCGGCGATCGCCGGCACCGGCATCGTAAGCCTTTTCGAGGATTGGCTGCGCCCGTATTTTGACAGCGGCGTCCTCGAACCCGTGCTGGAACCATGGTGGCAGCGCTTTTCGGGGCCATTTCTCTACTACCCCGGACGACGCCTCGTGCCGGCACCGCTGCGCGCGTTCATCGATTTCATCAAGGCATCGGCAAACCAGGGCCTCACCTCCTGAAACCACTCAGATCCCACCACAACAAAGCGTGATTTTGCCGGCGGCGCTGCCGCTGTTAGCCTTTCCCTGTACCAATGCAGCGAAGGAGACAGACGATGAAGACAATTCTCGTGCTTGCCGCCGCGATCGGCCTGACGGTATCGGCCGCATCCGCAGAATGCATGGGTCATTCGAAGGTAAATGCTTCGATAGACACCGAAACCAAAGTGGCGAGTGTATCAACGGCCGACACCTCGACGGCCACGGTTCCGCAGACCGTCAAGCAGCAGGAAACCAAGGCCGAATAGGCCATCCATCCAGGCATCTCGCCCTGTCGCGCTTGCTGGTGCGGCAGGTCGAATTGCCGTGCGGCGATGCCAGGCATCACCGCGCTATCCGGCCCGCACGACTATTTTGTTTTGAACGGGTCGATGGAGATGACGTATTTCAAAATCTGGTCCGGGCTCTTGATGCCGACCTCGAACAGCGTCAGCACCTTGTAGGCCAAGTCGCTGATATCGCTCTGGTCCGTAAGCTGGAGATGCTGCTTGGCAGACTGCAGGACTGCGTCCAGCGTAGACAGATCCTGCGGCGAGTATATGCCCGTGCAACCCAAGTGTTTTACAAGATAGTTGGTCATGGCAACGCTCCACAGAAGCGTTGCAACATATCTGCTGTTGGAACAGCCCTCTATTAACTTTGACGTATGTAAGCAAAAATCGCTCCGGCGCGCCCGCATCTCATCTATTGCTGTTTGGGCCACCCGCCAGATCTATCCCCGATCGGTCCTGCGCCCTCTGGACAATTCGCGACCGAGGTTGACCAACCGTCAACCGATGTCCTACAAGCGGCCCTGACGGGCCTTACCGTCAAAGGGCATTGGTGCCGTTTGACGTTTGTTGTCGGTTTTGAATTGGTGACGCTGAAAGCTCTGCTCAGGCGTCGAAAATGCCGGATCTCGGATATTCTGGGTTTCTGGAAAGCAAAATTTAACCATATTTGCCCATCTTCAGTCGATCACTTGGTCTAAATGGGGACATTCTGGAAGTCACGCAACTACGGTCGCTTGCCGACCTGAGACCGTTTGCGGGATATGCCGGTTTGGCGCGCGTTTGTGAGTAAGGTCGTTCGTACACATTCCTGGCGCCGCCTGATGCGTCCCCTGCTGGTCACCTCCGTTGGCATCGGTTTTGCCGGTGCGGCTGTGTGGTCCGTCGCTGGCATGGTCGCGATGAGCAGCTCATTCGCCTCCAACTCAGGCAGCCTCCTTCCCAAGCCGCAGTTCTACGGAGTCGAGCCGTTGCAGGCGCGGCTGCCGCAGGAGCATGGCAAGACCGGCAAAGCGCCGCGGCTGGTCATTGCAACGGCGCAGCCCTTCGTGACCGCGAGCATCGCTGCCGGCCCTAAGAAATCCGCCCGCCATCCCGATGTCGCCGCCGTCACCGGCGCGAACCCCAATGCAGCCCGCTTCGACGCTGTCGTGAAGAATGCCGCGCTGACGTCCAAGAAGCTCGCCAGCCTTTTCCAGGCCCCCAATTCCGGCAAGTCGGCCCGCACGGTCGCAAAGAGCACTGTCGCAAAGGCCGGTACGCCCGCGCAGGAGCGGTTCGCAACGCTGCCCGCTGCGACCGAACAGCATCCGACCTTGCTTGCCTATGCCGATCCGTCCCCCGGTGGAGCAGCCGACGCTGCACTTTCGGCGTTGCTGGCGCCACCGCTGGAGGACGACCTCGCGGCATCGCAAAACCCGAACCTCGACACGGGCGAAGACGCCGCGTCCCTGCCGGACTATGAAAACACCCCGTCCGACGGTCCCCTGCCACAGCTTCGGCCGCGCTACGAACAGGCACGCAAGCCCGTCCCGGAGACGGAAAAGCCCGACGTTCGCCAGGCCGATGAACCGGCAGCACCGAAGCCCGACGAGCAGCCCGTGCGCAAGGCCGACGAGCCGAAGAAGGCAGACGAACCGAAGAAGGCCGACGAACGCGCAGCACCTAAGCCGCAGAAGCTGGCTTATGCGCGGCCGAGCGATCCTGGCGACAGGCCGACAAGCGGCGGCTTCGGCCGGGCGCTGCAGAATCTGTTCGGCGGCGGTGGAGCCAGGGCAGGCGGCGGCGTCGCCGTCTACGACATCAGCGCAGCCAAGGTCTACATGCCCGACGGCAGCGTGCTCGAGGCCCATTCCGGCGTCGGCAAGATGGCCGACGATCCACGCTATGTGAACGTCAAGATGAACGGCCCGACCCCGCCGCACACCTATAACCTCAAGATGCGCGAAAGCCGCTTCCATGGCGTCGAGGCTATCCGCATGCTGCCCGTCGACGGCAGGAACAAATATGGCCGCGACGGCTTCCTGACCCACAGCTACCTGCTGCGCGGCCGGCAGGCCGAATCGCATGGCTGCGTCGCCTTCAAGGACTACGAGCGCTTCCTCACCGCCTTCAAGAAGGGCAAGGTCAAGCAGCTCGTCGTGGTGCCGAGCGGCGGACGCTCGACCATGGTTGCGTCCAACGGCTGATCACGTCTTCATTACCTCGGCGCTGTCGCTTCTCAGCGGCTGCCAGACCGAGATATCGCGTGGCGCTTTCAGAAGCTCGTCGAGCGCTGCATGCCATTCCTCGCGATAGGGACGCTTGATCTGCACGTCGAGCACGTCCTGATGATCGACCCACGTCTCATGCAGCAGGAAGTGGCAAGGATCGTTCGGGTCGACGTGAAAATTCGCGCTGACGAACATCGCCTCATGGCGCATCGCATCGAGCACGCCGTTGAGCAGCGACAGAAAGCGCTCGCGCTGGGCGGGCCGGACGTTGAAGCCGATGATATAGGTAACGCTCATTCGCGTTTTCTCCATGCAGGATCGGAAACGCCAATCTCATGACGAGAGAAATGCCGGGAATGAGAGCGGTTACAATTACGTCGGGGGTAATAAGATCGAGCTGGCCCTTGTTGCCGTTTGAGCGTTCCGACGGATTCTCGGGTCTGCGCATTTCGCTACGCTCATGCTGCGTCCAAGGATGATGCGGTCCGCGCTTCGAAGTTCAACCTGGGCGATTAGCGATAGCAACCATGAAGTCGTCTTCCCGGAAACCGGAGCGAAGGTTATCCGGGGACCCATTGGCCGCATCATCGTCAGGCACAGCCCCGTCCTGATGTTGACGCGCGTTCTGCACCGCCGAAGTTCCCCACCGTTCCGGCATGGATTCCCGACACTCTCCGCTCGTTCCTCGCTCACGAGGTCGAGAATGACGAATTGCGTTTGGGCTTGCCGCTAATCTCAAGCGTTGGTGATTTGCAGACACGCAGATACCAAGCTCGTCATCCTCGGGGCCGGAGCCGAACGTAGTTCGGCGGAGGAACCCGGGAATCCATGCCGGAACATCGATGAAGCCGCTGCGGTGCAGAACTGCCGAAGCTGAAACCAGCGGAAACTGTGGGGGAAAGATTTTCACCCAATTTCCAACCAACCCATTGTTTCCACTCACCCCACACATTTTTTCACCCCCAATCTTTCCCCACCCCAAGACACCTCGCACATAATCCCCCCATCGCTCTTGCGGGACCGGGTTCTGGAACCGGGATCGGGGAGAGCGGCGGTGACCTCCCGCCCTGGTGTGGTAGCCAGGAACCCGAGGGCCCGACACAGGCCGGCGTCCTGCGGCCGCATGCCCTGGCTGGAAGCTGCAAGCGATAAGCTTGTGGCGGAAGGACCAAGGGCAGATCGCGCAGGATGCGGAGAACCCGCGGCGTCTTGTCCATGGAATGTACATGGAGCGGGCGTTGTGACCGGCCGACTTCGGGACAGACACCGAGACGGGCGGTCGAGAGATCGCAGAAAATACAAAAGATGAGCGAGATTTCGGCCGCCCGTCTTTCCCGGCTCTTTGACAATGGCCAGATGCGAAAGCAGGCGTGGCGATGAATAGGCGCGTCCTTCGAGGCTCGCTACGCTCACACCTCAGGATGAGGGAGGGTGTGCCGGCAGAAGTTCTTTTCATGAAGGGTAGGAACTCAGGATCAGGGAGAATAGCGCCAACTTCCCTCATCCTGAGGTGCGATCCTGAGCTTGTCGAAGGGGAGCCTCGAAGGACGCACCGCAATGCACCGGGGGCAGGGCATGGCGAAGATGAAGCGGTGCCCTTCCTTCTCCCACAAGGGGAGAAGGAAGGGCACCGCAACCCTTGCCGCTCCGGGCCGCATAAGTTAGGACACGCGCGCTGTAACTTTATACGGGTTACAACGCATTACACGAGCGACAAGAGCGAACACGACATGGCCGAAAAGACCGAAAAAATGAAAGCGCGCCAGCCGCGCGGCTTTGCCGATCGCTCGGCCGACGATATTCGCGCCGTCGAAAAGATGATGGGCAAGATCCGCGAGGTCTATGAGCTTTACGGTTTCGAGCCGGCCGACCAGCCGATGATCGAATACACCGACGCGCTCGGAAAATTTCTGCCCGACCAGGATCGTCCCAACGAGGGCGTGTTCTCGTTCCAGGACGATGACGAGCAGTGGCTGTCGCTGCGCTACGATCTCACCGCGCCGCTTGCCCGCTATGTCGCCGAAAATTACGAGCGCCTGCCGAAACCCTATCGCAGCTACCGCGCCGGCTGGGTGTTCCGCAACGAGAAGCCTGGGCCGGGCCGCTTCCGCCAGTTCATGCAGTTCGACGCCGACACGGTCGGCACGCCGGGCGTGGCAGCGGATGCCGAAATGGCGATGATGATGGCCGATATCATGGAAGCGCTCGGCATCAAGCGCGGCGACTACGTCATCCGCGTCAACAACCGCAAGGTGCTGGACGGCGTGCTGGAGGCCATCGGCCTCGGCGGCGACGACAATGCCGGCCGCCGTCTGACCGTGCTGCGCGCCATCGACAAGCTCGACAAGTTCGGCCCGGAAGGCGTGAAGCTGCTGCTCGGCAAGGGCCGCTGGGACGGCGGCAAGGAAGGCGAGGGCGATTTTACCAAGGGCGCCGGGCTGGATGACACGGCCATCGCCAAGGTGCTTGCCTATATCGAAACCGGCGAGATCGAAGCCAATGAAGGCGTCGAGGAACTGGCGCAGATCAAGGCGCTCTGCGCTGCGGCAGGCTATGATGACGGCCGGGTAAAAATCGACCCCTCCGTCGTCCGCGGCCTCGAATACTACACCGGCCCGGTCTACGAGGCCGAACTTCTGGCCGAAATCCCCAATGACGAAGGTCAGGTCGTGCGCTTCGGCTCGGTCGGCGGCGGCGGGCGTTATGATGGGCTCGTCTCGCGTTTCCGCGGCGAGCCGGTTCCGGCGGCGGGCATCTCCATCGGCGTTTCGCGCCTGATGACGGCGCTGAAGAACCTCGGCAAGCTCGATACCTCCGATGTCGTCGCCCCGGTCGTCGTGCTGGTCATGGACCGCGACACCGAAAGTCTCGGGCGCTACCAGAAGATGGTCTCGGAACTTCGCCAGGCCGGCATCCGCGCCGAGCTTTATCTCGGCGGCGCCGGCATGAAGGCGCAGATTAAATATGCCGACCGGCGCGGTTCGCCCGTCGTCGTCATCCAGGGCGGCGACGAGCGCACCAAAGGCGAAGTCCAGATCAAGGATTTGATCGAGGGCGCGCGGCAGGCGGCGGCGATCGCCGGGCATGCCGAATACAAGGAGGCACGGCCGGGGCAGATAACGGTGGCGGAAGCCGATCTGGTGGCCGAGGTGCGCAAGATATTGGATGCGCAGGCGGAAGAGCGGAGGCGCGGATGAGTGGCGCCGCGCTCTCCCTCCCCTTTGAGGGGAGGGTGGCCGCGAAGCGGTCGGGTGGGGTCGCTCGTGAAGGACGCGGCCTGATCTCTTCGACGCGCGCGGCCGCAACGACCCCCTCTGGCTGCTGCGCAGCCATCTCCCCCTCGAGGGGGGAGAAAAGTCGGCGCGCGTCATGAACTCCCGCTACCCCGCCATCGCCCCCGAGCTCCTGAAACTCTTCGCTGCCCGCGAGGCCGACCCTGTCGACGTGGCGGTGATTCAGCCGGCTGATCCGTTTCTCGACATGGCCGGCGAAGACCTGCGCCGCCGCATTTTCCTGACCGAAAGCGAGACCGGCCAGACGCTGTGCCTGCGCCCGGAATTCACCATCCCGGTCTGCCTCGACCACATCGCCAGCCAGTCCGGCACGCCGCGGCGCTATTCTTATCTCGGCGAGGTTTTCCGCCAGCGCCGCGAAGGCGGCAACGAGTTTTTCCAGGCCGGCATCGAAGACCTTGGCGACACCAACATTGCCCGCGCCGACGCCCGTTCTGTGGCCGATGCCCATGCGCTGCTCCAGCTTGCACTGCCCGGCAAGAAGCTTGGCATAACGCTCGGCGATCAGGCGGTGTTCGAGGCGGTGCTGGCAGCGCTTGGTCTGCCGCGGGGCTGGCGCATGCGCCTTGCCCGCGCCTTCGGCTCCGCCGAGATGCTGGCCGCAGCCCTTGCCGATCTTGCCTCACCCGCCCGCAACAACGCGCTTGCCGAGCCGGTCGCCTCGCTGGTCGCCGACGGCGATTTCGAGCGCCTTTCGGCGCATGTCGCCACGCGCATGGAGGCAGCCAGCCTGTCGCCTTCGGCCGGCCGTACGCCGGGCGACATCGCCCGCCGGTTGATCGAAAAGGCCGAACTGCGCGCCGTGCGCCTGTCGAACGAGGCCTTCGATGCGCTGAAGGCGTTCCTGGCAATCAACGTGCCGGTGGATGAGGCAGCAGATGCCCTGCGCGATTTCGCCGCCGGCGCGTCGCTATCGCTGGGTGCGGCACTGGAAAATTTTGATGCGCGCGCCGCAGCGCTTGCCGAGCATGGCCTGTCGCCGCAGGCGATCCACTACGACGCCGCCTTCGGCCGCCCGCTCGATTACTACACCGGCCTCGTCTTCGAGATTACGGCCGATGGCGACGACCGCCCGCTGGTCGGCGGAGGCCGCTACGATCGGCTGTTGACGCTGCTCGGCGCGACCCAACCCATTCCCGGCGTCGGCTTCTCGGTATGGCTCGACCGCATCGAACGCCTGCGGGGTGCCGCATGACCATCACGCTTGCGATCCCCTCCAAGGGCCGCCTCAAGGAACAGACGCTGGAAGTTCTGGCCAAGGCCGGGCTTGCCGTCAGCCTGCCCGGCGACGAGCGCAAATACCGCGCCCGCATCGAAGGCCGCGACGATATCGAGGTGGCGTTCCTGTCGGCGTCCGAAATCGCCGGCGAGATCGGGCAGGGCGCCGTCGATCTCGGCATTACGGGCGAGGACCTGCTGCGCGAAAATCTGGTCGATTGGGAAGCGCGCGCCGAGATATCCGCGCGGCTTGGTTTTGGCCATGCCGATGTCGTGGTTGCCACGCCGGATGTCTGGCTCGATGTCGACACCATGGCCGATCTGGACGATGTCGCCGCCGATTTCCGCCAGCGTCATGGCCGTCGCCTGCGCATCGCGACGAAATACTGGCGGCTGACGCAGCAGTTCTTTTCGCAGAAACACGGCATCCAGGTCTATCGCATCGTCGAAAGCCTGGGCGCCACCGAAGGCGCGCCGGCGGCCGGCTCGGCGGACGTCATCGTCGACATCACCACGACCGGCTCGACCTTGCGCGCCAACCACCTGAAGATACTTCAGGACGGCGTCATCCTGCGCTCGCAGGCCTGTCTCGTTGCCTCGAAGAAATCGCGCAGCGCCAATGACGAGACATCGCTGCGTTCGATCGTCGAGGCGGTGGCGGGTATAGTGTGAACCTCACGCAGCCTGCGGCAGCACGACCTCGCGCAGGCCCCGCACGATCTTGGCCAGTTCCACGCATTCCTCGTGGCGCTGGCTGTTCCTTCGCCAGGCGAGGCATACCGTGCGCGATGGCATCGGCTCCATGAAGGGCACGATCTTCAGGTCGCGCATGCCGTTTGCCGGGCCGGTCGCCATTTCGGGGATGAGCGTCACGCCCAGCCCATGCGCCACCATCTGCAACAGCGTCGTCAGGCTGGTCGCGCCATAGCTCGCCATCGCCACGGGCTTGACATTGCCGCAGACGGCCAGCGCCTGCTCGCGCAGGCAGTGGCCTTCTTCCAGCAGCATCAGCCGCTCCAGCGCCGGACTGTCCGGCGCCACCGGTGGCGCGATGAAGCCGGGGTCATTCTCGGCAACGGCCAGGAAAAACCGGTCCTGAAACAGCTCTTCCTTGACCAGCCCCGGAAAATCCAGCGGCAGCGCCGCGATGAAACCGTCCAGCCGTCCAGCCGCCGTTTCCTCGACGAGCGAAGCCGTCACCGCCTCGCGCAGTTCGAGCTGAAGCGCGGGAAAGCGCGACTTCAGTTCCGGCAGCACATGCGGCAGCAGATAGGGCGCGATGGTGGGGATGATGCCGAGGCGGAACCGGCCTTCCATGGAAAGCCGGCCGCGCCGCGCAATGGTCTCGACCTCGCGAATATCGGCCAGAATGGTCTCGATGCGCGGCAGTAGAGCCTGCGCTTCCTCGGTCATGCGCACGCTCTTGCCGCCGCGCTCGAACAGCCGGCAGGCGAGCCTTTCCTCCATCTCTGAAATCTGAGCGGAAAGCGCCGGCTGCGTCACGCCGGCAAGCTCTGCCGCGCGGCCGAAATGCAGCGTTTGGGCGAGCGCGTCGAAATACTGCATCTGTCGGACGGTCAGTCTTATCATAAGGAAAAGCTATCGATAAAAATAGAAAAGGCAATTTGTTTTTATGGAAGTCGCGGCCTAATCTGGAACAGTTCCAGACTGGCCGAGGGCGAGAAACCGCCCCGCCGGTCGTTGAGATTCGGCAAAACCCGGACAATCCAAGGGAGGCGAAAGCCATGACGAAACCGACAAACACCATTTCGGCCGTCGCGCTGTTTCCGGACAATCAGAACTAGCTCGCGGCCCGCTGCCGCTGCAGGACCGCTGATCGAAGATCACACACTACAGTCGGTTCCAGATGGAACCCCATAACAATCCAAAGAACACGTTCGGAGAGAAACATGGACGCAAAGACAGACGACAAGAGCGCCGGCAAATGCCCGTTCACGGGCGGCAGCAGCGGACGCTCTAACCGCGACTGGTGGCCGGAAATGCTGGACCTCCAGATGCTCCATCGTAACTCCACGCTGTCCGATCCGATGGGCCAGGATTTCGATTACGCCGAGGAATTCAAGACCCTCGACCTCGATGCCGTGATCAAGGACCTGCATGCATTGATGACGGATTCGCAGGATTGGTGGCCGGCCGACTTCGGGCACTATGGCGGCCTGTTTATCCGCATGGCGTGGCACAGCGCGGGTACCTACCGCATCACCGACGGCCGCGGCGGTGCAGGTGCCGGCCAGCAGCGTTTTGCGCCGCTCAACAGCTGGCCGGATAACGCCAACCTCGACAAGGCTCGCCGCCTGCTGTGGCCGATCAAGCAGAAATACGGCAGCAAGATTTCCTGGGCCGACCTGATGATCCTCACCGGCAATGTTGCGCTGGAATCGATGGGCTTCAAGACGTTCGGCTTCGCCGGCGGCCGTGCCGATGTATGGGAACCCGAAGAGCTCTACTGGGGTCCTGAAGGCACATGGCTGGGCGACGAACGCTACAGTGGCGAGCGCGAGCTTTCCGAGCCGCTCGGCGCGGTGCAGATGGGCCTGATCTATGTCAATCCGGAAGGGCCGAACGGCAATCCGGACCCGGTCGCGGCGGCCAGGGACATCCGTGAGACGTTCTTCCGCATGGCGATGAATGACGAGGAGACGGTTGCGCTCATCGCCGGCGGCCACACCTTCGGCAAGACCCATGGCGCCGGCGATCCTTCGCTGGTTGGTGCCGACCCCGAAGGCGGCGCCATCGAGGACCAGGGCCTCGGATGGAAGAGCAAGTACGGCACGGGCGTTGGTGCTGATGCCATCACCGGCGGCCCGGAAGTCACCTGGACGCAGACGCCGACGCAGTGGAGCAACCTCTTCTTCAAGAACCTGTTCGAACATGAATGGGAACTGACGGCGAGCCCCGCTGGAGCGAAGCAGTGGAAGGCGAAGAATGCCGAAGCCTCTGTGCCTGACGCGTTCGATCCGTCGAAAAAGCATCTGCCGACCATGCTGACCACGGACCTCTCGCTGCGCTTCGACCCGGAATATGAAAAGATCTCGCGCCGCTTCTACGAGAACCCGGACCAGTTCGCGGATGCGTTCGCCCGCGCCTGGTTCAAGCTGACCCATCGCGACATGGGTCCGCGCGTTCGTTACAAGGGCCCGCTCGTTCCGCAGGAAACGCTGATCTGGCAGGACCCGATCCCGGCCGTGGATCACCTGCTGATCGACGATCAGGACATCGCAGCATTGAAGGCGAAGATTCTCGCCTCCGGCCTGTCGGTGTCGCAGCTGGTCTCGACCGCCTGGGCGTCGGCCTCGACCTTCCGCCGCTCCGACAAGCGTGGTGGCGCCAATGGTGCACGCATCCGTCTCGCTCCGCAGAAGGACTGGGAGGTCAACCAGCCGACTCAGCTGGCGACGGTGCTTCAGAAGCTAGAAGCGATCCAGAAGGAATTCGGCAAGAAGGTTTCGCTCGCCGACCTGATCGTTCTCGGCGGCGTTGCAGCAGTCGAGAAGGCTGCAAAGGATGCCGGTGTCGACGTGAAGGTTCCGTTCACGCCGGGGCGCATGGACGCCTCGCAGGAACAGACCGACGTTGCCTCTTTCGCCCCACTGGAGCCGCGTGCTGACGGTTTCCGCAACTATATTGGCGGCAGGCAGTTCATGAAGCCCGAGGAAGCTCTGGTGGATCGGGCGCAACTGCTCACGCTGACTGGCCCCGAAACGACGGTTCTCGTCGGTGGCCTGCGTGTCCTCGGCGCCAATGCCGGCGATAGCAAGCATGGTGTCTTCACCAAGCAGCCCGGGACCCTGACGAACGACTTCTTCGTCAACCTGCTGGACATGAACACGCAGTGGCAGCCGTTGGCCGGCCCCGACGGGGTATACGAGGGACGCGACCGCCACACGAATGAACTCAAGTGGACCGGTACCCGTATCGACCTGATCTTCGGTTCGCACTCGCAGCTGCGCGCCTATGCCGAAGTCTACGGCAGTGCGGACGCCAAGAAGAAGTTCGTGAATGACTTCGTGTCGGCCTGGACCAAGGTGATGAATGCAGATCGCTTCGAAGCTGCGCAACCGTTGCGGAAGGCTGTGTAGCGTTAGCGATCGCCGAAGACGGAACTTACCGTCCTCCCAAGACGGCAATTCAGGCGCGGAGCGATCCGCGCCTGAATTGTTTCAGCAGCAGCTATCAGCGGCAGACCCTGACCTTTTCGACGATCAGGCGGCCATGACGATGATGCTTGACCGTCTTGGTGTAACAATGATGCCGGACCATATGGTGCCGGTATTGAGGCTTGTGGTGACGCGGCGCGACCACCCGTTCTGTCGTGGTAACCGTCATGCCGGCTGCCTGCGCCGGCAGGTTTACAGAAAATACCGCGCTTGCGGCGATGAGAGATGCGAGCAGGAAATTTTTCATTTCAACCTCTGTGATGTGAACAAAGGCTGTAACAAGCGGCAGGTCACGACCGTTCCTGCATTACAGAAAGTTTAGGTTCGGGTTCGAGGCGAACGCGGAAACCAAATTTCAAAGTGCGGCTTGTGCTTGTTCGTTCCCAAGGCTAGTCAGGCCCTCTCTCGGGTACACCGAAATAGGGATCACCGATTATGCGACTTGGCGGAAGACTGGCTGCGGCCATTGAAGTGCTGGAAGATATCGAGCGGCGGCATCGCCCCGCTGCGGACGCGCTGAAGGATTGGGGCCTTTCCCATCGTTTCGCCGGCGCCGGCGACCGCGCCGCAATCGGAAACATTGTCTATGACGGTCTGCGCCGCAAACGCTCTGCCGGATGGCTGGTTGGCGACGACACGCCTCGCGCCATTGGTTTTGGCGCGCTCCTGCTCGAATGGCGCGAAACCGCACAATCGCTCAATCAGACGCTTGATGGCGACAAATTCGCCCCGCCGCCGCTGACCGCGGATGAGTTGAGCGCAATCGCTGCGCGCAACCTGAATGATGCGCCCGATGCAGTGCGCGCCGATTGCCCCGAATGGTGCGCGCCATTGCTGGAACGGGCCTTCAACGGCGAATGGGTGGGGGAGGGTGCGGCCCTTGCCGCCCGCCCGCCGCTCGATCTGCGCGCCAACACGCTGAAGTCCAGTCGCGCCAAGGTGCTGGAAGAGCTTGCCGAGACCGGTGCAGCGCCAACTGCACTTGCCGCCAACGGCGTTCGCATTGCCCCCATCGATGGCAGCGGCCGTCACCCCAATGTCCAGGCCGAACCGGCGTTTCAAAAGGGTTGGTTCGAGGTGCAGGACGAAGGTTCGCAGATCGCCGCCGAACTGGCCGGCGCGAAACCGGGCATGCAGGTTCTGGACTACTGCGCTGGCGCCGGCGGCAAGACGCTGGCGCTGTCGGCTGCCATGGAAAATCGCGGCCAGATTTTTGCGCATGATTCCGAAAAGGGCCGTCTCGCGCCGATCTTCGACCGCATCCGCCGCTCCGAAAATCGCAATGTTCAGGTGGTCACCAAGCCCTCCGAACTGGCCGGCCTCCAGGACCACATGGACATCGTGCTGATCGATGCGCCCTGCACCGGCAGCGGCACTTGGCGTCGCCGCCCGGACGCGAAGTGGCGCCTGACACAGCGGCAGCTCGACGTCCGCAAGGGCGAACAGGCGGCGATTCTCGACACGGCAAAGACCTATGTGAAGCCGGGTAGTCTGCTCGTCTACATCACCTGTTCGGTCTTCGACGAAGAGAACCACGATCAGGTCGAGGCCTTTCTTGCGCGCGAAGCAGCCTTTGCGCCGGTCGATCATACCGAGCTTTGGGAGCGCGGTTTTCCGGGAAAGGCCGATGCTGCGCGCATCGACAAGGAGATGGGCATTTCGCTGACGCCGGCACGCAGCGGTACGGACGGGTTCTTCTTCGCGGCACTGCGCCGGCGGCAATAGATCGACGATTGACCGGCCAAGTCTATTGCGCCGCAACATTGGCGATTGCTTGCAGCCGGAGCGTTTGCAATAAGCCTTTGAGGCAGCGAAGGTCAGGCGTCATGGCAACGAAGATAGAATCCTCGCCGAACTATGAAGAACGGGTGAGGTCGTCTTTCGCCCGGCAGCAGGTGATGACAACAGTTGGTGCGACGCTGACCGTTGTTACGCCGGGCACCGTCGAGATCGAAATGCCCTATTCGGACGCGCTGACGCAGCAGCATGGCTTCCTCCACGCCGGTATCATCTCGACCGCGTTGGATTCGGCCTGCGGTTATGCGGCCTATTCGCTGATGCCGGAAGACGCCGCCGTGTTGACCATCGAGTTCAAGGTCAATCTTCTGGCGCCGGGCAAGGGCGAACGTTTCCTGTTCCGCGGCTCGGTGACCAAGCCCGGCCGCACCATCATCGTTGCCGACGGACAGGCTTACGCCTTTGCCGCCGATGGCGAGGCAAAGCTCGTCGCCACGATGACCGGCACGATGATGACCATAACCGGCCGTGACGGCATCGAAGGCTGATCCGATGACCCTGACGAGCCTGGGTGGCAAGAAAATCCTGTTCGTGATGGCGGTGGACGCCGAATACGGACCGCATCTGAAAAAGCTGTTCGTGCCCTTCATGACGGGCGTTGGCCCGGTAGAGGCTGGCGTCATGCTCGGCGCGGAAATGGGGCGGTTGAAGGCATCGGATGCTCTGCCTGATCTGGTGGTTTCGCTCGGCTCTGCCGGAAGCCGCAGCCTCGAGCAGACCGAGATCTATCAGGCCACGACCGTTTCCTATCGCGATATGGACGCCTCCGCGCTCGGCTTCGAGAAGGGCGCGACGCCGTTCCTCGATCTGCCGGTAACCGTGCCGTTGCCATTGCGCGTGCCCGGCATCCGCGAAGCCAGCCTCTCGACCGGTGCGGCGATCGTTTCGGGCGCAGCCTATGACGCCATCGATGCCGAGATGGTCGACATGGAAACCTTCGCGGTATTGCGTGCCTGCCAGTTGTTCGGCCTGCCGCTGATCGGCCTGCGCGGCATATCCGACGGTGCCGCAGAACTGAAGCATGTCAACGATTGGACGGAGTATCTTCACGTCATCGATGAGAAGCTGGCCGGCGCTGTCGGCAAGCTGGGCGATGCCTTGTCGAACGGCACGCTGCGCCTCTGATCTCGTCATTTGCGTGAACGCGATGAATCAATTCGCGAGGTCGATGAATCGGATCGTTCATACGTTGTCGCAACCCATTGCGCCGACTCACTCTTTTCTCTAAATGCTCGCCATGAAAACCAACAATCATCCCGACACCGTCCTTATCATCGACTTCGGCAGCCAGGTGACGCAGCTGATAGCGCGTCGCATCCGCGAGGCTGGCGTCTATTCCGAGATCGTGCCGTTCCAGTCGGCTGCCGAGGCCTTCGAGCGCGTTCAGCCCAAGGCGGTCGTCCTTTCCGGTAGTCCTCACTCCACCATCGACATCGGCAGCCCGAGAGCGCCGGACGCGATATTCCAGGCCGGCATCCCGGTTCTCGGCATTTGCTACGGCGAGCAGACGATGTGCGCCCAGCTTGGCGGCAAGGTCGAGGGTGGTCACCACCGTGAGTTCGGCCGGGCCTTCCTGGAGATCGAGGACGACAGTGCATTGTTCGAAGGCGTCTGGGCCAAGGGCACGCGCCATCAGGTCTGGATGAGCCACGGCGACCGCGTCACCGATATCCCCAAGGGGTTTCGCGTCATCGGCACCTCGGCCGGTGCGCCGTTCGCAGCGATCGCCGACGAGAAGCGCAAATTCTACGCTGTCCAGTTCCATCCCGAAGTGGTGCACACGCCCGACGGCGCCAAGCTGCTGCGCAATTTCGTGCACAAGATCGCCGGCATCGAGAGCGACTGGAGCATGTCCGCCTACCGCGAAAAGGCGGTGGCCTCGATCCGCGAACAGGTCGGCAAGGGCAAGGTCATCTGCGCGCTCTCCGGCGGCGTCGACTCTTCGGTTGCTGCGCTGCTGATCCATGAAGCGGTCGGCGACCAGCTCACCTGCATTCTCGTCGACCACGGCTTGATGCGGAAGAACGAGGCGGCCGATGTCGTCGCCATGTTCCGCGAGCACTACAATCTGCCGCTGATCCTGGTCGATGCGGCGGACCGCTTCATCGGCGCGCTCGAGGGCGAGGCCGATCCCGAAACCAAGCGTAAGACCATCGGCCGCCTGTTCATCGAGGTGTTCGAGGAAGAGGCAAAGAAGCTCGGCGGCGCCGAGTTCCTGGCGCAGGGCACGCTCTATCCCGACGTCATCGAAAGCGTTTCCTTCACCGGCGGCCCGTCGGTCACCATCAAATCGCATCACAATGTCGGTGGCCTTCCCGACCGCATGAACATGAAGCTCGTCGAGCCGCTGCGCGAATTGTTCAAGGACGAGGTGAGGGTGCTCGGCAAGGAACTTGGCCTGCCCGATCATTTCATAGGCCGCCATCCTTTCCCCGGCCCGGGCCTCGCCATCCGCTGCCCCGGCGGCGTCACCCGCGAAAAGCTCGAAATCCTGCGCGAGGCGGACGCCGTCTATCTCGACGAGATTCGCAAGGCCGGTCTCTACGACGCCATCTGGCAGGCATTTGCCGTGCTGCTGCCGGTGCAGACGGTGGGCGTGATGGGCGATGGCCGCACCTACGAATTCGTCTGCGCGCTGCGTGCGGTGACATCGGTCGACGGCATGACCGCCGACTTCTACCACTACGACATGAGCTTCCTCGGCCGCGCCGCCACCCGCATCATCAACGAAGTGCGCGGCATCAACCGCGTCGTCTACGACGTGACCAGCAAACCGCCCGGCACGATCGAGTGGGAATGATTCAGGCCTATCCGGACGTATCCAAGAAAACGCTAGGCTACGAAACAAGCTATTGAAAACAAACAAAAAACCTGTCGAAGTCAATCGATGGCTATCGGCGGGGAGTGTTTGGCTTTGGCGGCCTGTCTGACGGACCTCCCTATATTGCTCGAGTGAGTTTTTCAAAGTACCGTCACGACCAATGAGGCTCGTGACGGTACTTTTTTGCGTCACGGGGTGTTTGCTCATGACGGGATGCCGGCCGAGACGATGGAGCTGCGCGGCGATAGTTTGTACGAATCCGGCAGTGACATCGCGGCTTTTATCGCGATCTACAGCTCACCACTTCTCATGCGCAGATTTTGGTCAGACTGCTCGCTTGGTGCCATAAACCACCAGGATCGGTTATGCATAGCGTGCCGCCGCTGCAGCCTGCGCCTGCGCGGTGATTGCAGCGGCCAGTCCGACACTTCGGGCGCCTGTTAGCGGGGATGTCCTTCGCTCGAAACAGGAGCCGGAATGATGTCCCTCAGCGACGCCCAAGCCGTCGCCTGATGCGTCCGCAGATCAGAAGCTCACGCGGATCAAAAGAGAACGAACAACTTCGGCAGAAAGCCGTTCATCCTGAGATACTCGATCGTCTCGATTGCCGGAAAGAGAGCCAGGAAAAAGAGGCCGTCATAGAAGGTGCGTTTCAAGGCATGCGTTGAGAATTGCCTTTCGGCGTTGTCTTGAAAGAGCAACGGGTTTGGCCAGAAACGCGGTGTCTTGCGCCTGTAGGCTTCATAGGCATCACCGAATTTTCCCGAAAGAAATTCAGCCTCCTTTCCCGCCGTCACCCGAAAAACGATGAAGCTGGCGAGACCAAGGGCCAGGGCAGCCAGGACCGATCCGTAAATCAGCCCGATGCCGAGCGCGCCGAGCGTGGAAAAGAAATAGAGGGGGTTCTGCGTCATCGAGAACGGCCCCATCGAGATCAACTCGCTGTTCTTTCTGCCGCCGATGTAGAGCGTGCTCCAAAGTCGGCCGCCGACACAAATGAGCACCAGGCCGAGGCCGAACATTTCCACGAATTCATGCGCCTGCGACCCCTCGGCCAGGAATGGCTCGGCGAAGAGCAGAAGCAACACCGCCATCAAAGCTGCGACACGAACAACGACCATGCGCTTGCGCTGGTCGAACGGCTTTGGCGCTGGATTTAGGGAAGCGGAAGTCATTTTGAGCTCTTCACCTTCTGGCGCCTTGGATGCCGCGATTTCCGACCGTCGCCGCTCTTTATGTTTCCTGTGTGCCCAAAGCGAGGCAGTCGCAAGAGATTTTCGGCTTGTGATGCGCATTCTTACGAATTTGTAAATCGCCGGACAGGCCGGTGTGAAATCCACCTCCTATCGTCCTGATGCCAGCAGGTTTCGCATCTGCCGGAGTTCAATGGACAGCGCCGGTGACATCGGCGTCAAACGAGGAATATCTTATGAAAAACCTGGTTCTCGCCATCGCGCTTGGCTCGATTGCAATTGCCAATCCGGTTTCGTCGGCGTTCGCGGCTCCTGCGCCTTGCGAAAACGTGCTCAAGGATGTGCGGGCGGCTGAGGCTGCCGCAAAACTCAGCGATGCCGACAAGACAAAGGTATCCGAACTGGAGACCAAGGGTATCGAGCGCTGCAACGCCGATGACGACAAACGCGCCGACGAATTCTTCGCGCAGGCCATGAAAATCATGGGCAAGTAGGCCCGATCGGGCACCATCTTCAAAGAGAGGATACCGCCATGCTGTTGCCAGCCACCCAAGGTGTTGCGCCGGCCGTCAATCGGGTTCCCAATGTCACAGCCGACTTCTGGCTGATAAAGCTCATGGCGGTGACCATGGGCGAAACGGCGGCCGACTATCTTGCCGTCAATCTTGGCCTCGGGCTGACCGCCACCTCGCTGATCATGACCGGCATACTGATTGTCGCGCTTATCCTGCAGTTTGCCCAGAAGCGTTACGTGCCCTGGGCATACTGGCTGGCCGTCGTTCTCATCAGCGTTGTCGGTACACTGATCACCGACAATCTCGTCGACAATTTCGGCGTCCGGCTTGAAACGACGACCATTGCGTTCAGCGTCGCGCTCGCCGCGACATTCGCGCTCTGGTATGCCAGCGAGAGAACGCTGTCGATCCACACCATCTTCACGACCAAGCGTGAGATTTTCTACTGGCTGGCTATACTGCTGACGTTTTCGCTGGGTACTGCCGCCGGCGATCTGGTCGCTGAAACCTTCAACATGGGTTACCTCACCACCGGCCTGATGTTCGGCGGCGTCATCGCGCTTATCGCTCTGGCTTACTATGGCTTCAAACTAAACGGCATCCTGGCGTTCTGGCTCGCCTATATCCTGACGCGGCCGCTTGGCGCCTCGTTCGGCGATCTGCTTTCGCAGCCGCCCGAATATGGCGGACTTGGCTTCGGCACCACCTTTACCAGTCTGATCTTCCTTGGCTGCATCATTGCCCTCGTTGTCTACATGACACTGAAGAGGGCTTCCGACGAAGCCGACGCGATCCTGCTTGAAACCGAATGAAAGCTGGTCATCCGTCAGTCAGAAAGACGATTACATGGGGCTATCGCGGCAAAGTTGGGCCAATACTTGGTGTGTTCTGCTCATAGGCGCGGCTGTGATTGTCGGCTGCGTGCTTGCTAGCACTCACCTGAACGATAATTTCCACGCAATCGTTGTCGGCGAGGCCTATCGGGCTGCGCAGCCGACGCCCGACGAAATCAGGACGTATCGTGATCACTATCATATTGCGACGATCATCAATCTGCGCGGCAAGAGCACAGGCAGTGCATGGTACAATGCCGAGATTGAGGCCGCGAAAAATCTCGGCATCCAGCATATCGATTTTGCCATGTCGGCTCGCGAGGAATTGACGCCCGACCGCTCGCTGGCATTGATCGATCTGATGAAGTCTGTGCCCAAGCCCGTGCTCATTCATTGCCGGGCGGGGTCCGACCGAAGCGGCCTGGCGGCAGCGCTCTACCTCGCTGCGATCGCTCAGGCAGGAGAGGAAAGATCCGAAGGGCAGCTTTCGCTCTGGTTTGGCCATGTCGCGATCCCGTTCGTGGGAACATACGCGATGGATCGGACCTTCGAACTCATGGAGCCGTTGCTGGGGTTTCACAGGTCGTAGCGCGATGGATGGATATATTGTTGCGCAAGCGCTAGGTTTTGAGATGTGCCGGCAGTAGGGCGGAGCTGGGATGCGACTTCTTCTCGTTGAGGACGACCAGAGAACGGCCGACTATATCGTCAGGGGGCTGACGGAGGCCGGACATATCTGCGACCTGCTTCAAAACGGCCATGACGCGCTCTTTGCCGCAACCCGCAGCGCCTATGACGTGATCGTGGCGGATCGGATGATTCCGGGGCTGGACGGTCTGTCGATGATCCGGGCGGTTCGCGCGGCCGGCGTTCGCACGCCGGCGATCTTTCTGACCGCGGTGGGCGGTGTCGACGATCGCGTGGAAGGGCTTGAAGCCGGCGGAGACGACTATCTGGTCAAGCCTTTCGCGTTCTCGGAACTGCTGGCCCGCATAAATGCTCTTGGCCGGAGGCCGCCAGCGCAGGACCAGAAAACCATGTTGCGGGTTGCCGATCTCGAAATGGATCTGATCACGCGGCGCGTGGTGCGGCAGCGTCAGGCGATCGACCTTCAACCGCGGGAATTCAGGTTGCTGGAGGTGTTGATGCGCGGTGAAGGACGCATCATCACGCGGACGATGCTGCTCGAGCGCGTTTGGGATTTTCATTTCGATCCCAGGACCAGTGTGGTCGAAACACATATCAGCCGCCTGCGCACCAAGGTCGACAAGCCATTCGACACCCAGCTTATCCACACTGTCCGCAACACCGGCTACAGCTTGCATGCGCCGCTTTAGCCTGCTTCGCAGCACGCCTTTCCGGCTGGCATTGACCTTCGCATTCCTGTTCGTGCTTGCCTTCGTCCTTTCCGGCGCTGTCGTCTATCGGCTGATGAGCGCCAATCTCGCGGACAGGCTGGACCAGTCCATCATGGAAACCTACGCGGTCGTGTCGGCAACCTATGCCGGAGGCGATCTCGAAGATCTTGTGTCCAGTGTCGACAACCACGCGCAACTCAGCCCGAAAAAGGATCAGCTTTTCTCGCTGACGGGTCCGGATGGCAAACATTTGGCAGGAAATTTTTCTGCTGGAGATTTTCCCCGCGGCTTTTCGATGTTTGATGGGGTCGCGGCTGGAGCGCCTTCAGGAACCATGTTCAGGGCTTATTCCGGCCCGGTCGGCGAAAATAATTTGATCGTTGCCAGTAGCCTTTCGGAGACCGAAGAGCTGGAGTCGATCATGCTGATGAGCTTTGGCTGGTCGACGCTGATAATTACCGGTCTGGCGATTACCGGCGGAGCCTTGCTCGCATCGCGCATCCAGCGCCGCCTCGATGGAATTGCCGCGACCATGGTGGATGTGTCCCATGGACGGCTCGACGCCCGCATTCCCTTGCTAGGAAACGGCGACGATATC
Organism: Mesorhizobium sp. YR577; assembly: GCF_900116595.1. Taxonomy (NCBI): domain Bacteria; kingdom Pseudomonadati; phylum Pseudomonadota; class Alphaproteobacteria; order Hyphomicrobiales; family Phyllobacteriaceae; genus Mesorhizobium; species Mesorhizobium sp. YR577. The sequence goes on from NZ_FPBI01000009.1 coordinate 204,588, forward strand.
GACGATGTCTCGCGTCAGGTAAATGCGGCGCTCGAACGCCTTTCTGCGCTGGTTGACGGTATGAAGAATGTCAGCGCCAACATCGCTCACGATCTCAAGACACCGCTGAACCGCCTTCAGATGATCCTGGAAGCCGCATCGGAAAAGGCAGCGTCGGGGAGCGCGGTTTCGGACGATCTGGTGGAGGCGCGTGCGGAAAGCCTTCAGATCAACGAGACGTTCGACGCCCTCCTGCGCATCACCCAGATCGAGGCCGGCGCGCGCAAGGAACGCTTCACCGAAGTCGACCTCAATGAGGTCATCAAGACCATCGCTGAAATCTACACCGACGTTGCCGAAGACGACGGCAAATCGCTTTTGGCGACGATTCCCGACGAAAGGGCAGGGCGCATTCTCGGAGATCGGGAACTGTTGACCCAGCTGTTTGCCAATCTGGTCGAGAATGCACTTCGACATTGTCCCCAAGGCACGGCCATCGAATTGTCAGTCACCAGACGAGATGACCGCATTGTTGCAAGTGTCAACGACGATGGCCCCGGAATTCCGGACGCAGAACGCGAAAAGGTGTTCCAACGGCTCTACCGTCTGAATCATAGCCGATCGACGCCTGGCAGCGGTCTCGGACTCAGCTTGGTCAAGGCAATTGGGGATTTGCACGGAGCGTCCGTCTCGCTTGAAAACCGTCACCCTGGTCTCGCCGTGGCGGTCAGTTTTCCGATGGCCAGATCGTCGCCTGGGTAGAGCAGGTGATCCGTTTGGAAAGCTTGCGGGCGATTACCGGGAAAAAGGCGGTGGAATTGCGACGGGTTCGAAGGAGATTTTCTTTGCGAATTTTGGAAGTGAGGCGACACTAGTCTGTGCGTCAACTGCGTATCTCAGTCTCTTAAGATGGGTGGTACTTTCAGCGGGCCGCTTTCCAAAAGACGAGTCCATACGCCGTCTCGCCGCCATGTACCACGGACCCGATTTCCGTCACGATCATGAGCAGGATCAAAGAATTCTCCCCCGAAATGAGCTTGAAATACCTCTGCCGAAGCTCGATCGGCGAAACAGTACAACCGCATGCTCTGATACTTCCCGTTTGGCCAAATGGCTTGCACGTTGCGCGTGAAGTATCGCCAACCGCGCGCGACGAAGAATTCAAGGATGATGGTGAAATTGTCCTGAGTGCAGATATCATCGGGCAGAGCCACCTGATAAGGCCATTTCTGATCGATGACGCTTGCGCTTACGCTTGGAGTGAAGCTGTTGCGTTTGCTGCTCATCGATGATTCCTGTGATGCCAGCCGCGGGAAAAGCCTGACGAAACAGCGACTTGTACCAACTTGAACTCACGTTCTAGAAAACGGTTTGCAGTAAGAACGTAATGACAGCGGCGCGGGCATCGCCGCTACATGAATCTATGGCTTGGTCTGCAGCCGTTTCCAATTTGGACATAGCTCCGCCGTCCGTCGCCTTGGGTGCGGTCATGTGAAAGTTCCTTGAGGAAGGGACTTCTCTCACGAATCGGCTTATCGACGCAAGGCATTTGTTCCTATTTTGTTCTTTTTTCGTAACAAGGATGGGGGCCTTCCGATCCGACTGCGCGATCGTCTAGGGATGCTTGAGAGTGCTCTCGATGGGAAAGAGTATCTTGAAGGAAGTTTCACAGTTGGCGACCTGATGATGGCCGATGTGTTGCGCATTCTCGATCATACGAATCTCGTCGATGCATATCCCCAACTAAGCGCCTACAAGCGGCGCTGTGAAGCGCGACCTGCATTTCAGCGGGCAATGAAGGCGCAGATGGATGGGTTCAAGAACGCGGCTTGAGGTCACACTTCCAACTCGGTCGATCAGCGACGGGCGGTCTTCGAAAGACTCGCGCTATCGTCTCCAGATAGCCTATCCGTGTCTCGTTTGTGCACTGATTTAAGTTCAGTGCAGGCTTCGAGCAAGTAAGCAAGCCTTGCGAAAAGGCAGTCAGGGCGTTTCCTGTAATCCAGTCCGTGCGATGATCGCGCGATAGATTTCTACTGCCTCGCCGATTCTGGCCACTTCGCAATACTCATCGGTCTTGTGCGCCATTTCCGGGTCGCCAGGTCCGCAAATGATCGTTTCAACGCCGCCGAGCGCCGGAGTGAAGACAGAGGCGTCGGTGAAGAAGTTTGCGCCGCCCGCAGCGGATGTCCAGCCTGCGGCAGCGTCGCGGCATTCGGAAAAGAGCTTCATGGCGGGACTTTTCGGGTCGCTCCACACCGCCGGCAGGTCGAGGATCGTCGAAACTTTGCAGTCGCTGCCGAGCGTGAAAGACAGCTGGTCGGCGAGGGCGGCGCTGTCCATTTCGGGCAGCGTCCGCACGTCGATCGTCAGTTCGGCATGGTCGGGAACGGAGTTGATGTTTAGCCCGCCGGCAATCGTCCCGACGTTCAGCGTCGCAGACCCAAGGACCGGATGTTGCGCGGCGTTGAACCCGAAGGATTCGAGTTTTGTCACGGCGCGCGCCGCCTTGTAGATCGCGTTGTCGCCAAGGTGCGGCATTGCGCCATGCGCCGTGCGCCCGCTGCAGCAGGCCCTCAGCCACAGCGCGCCCTTATGGCCGGCGACGAAGCTGTTGCCGGTGGGCTCGCCCACCACAAGCAGGCTCGCCGGATCGAGCATCCTGCCTCTCACTAATGCGGCGGCACCTTCGCAACCGGTCTCCTCGCCGCCGGTGATCACCAGTACGACGTTCGACCGTTCATGCAGGCGGTCTGCCTCTGCCACGACGGCAGCGACCATCGCTGCGACGCCGGCTTTCATGTCGGTGGAGCCGCGCCCATAAAGTCGCCCATCGACGATTTCCGCGCCGAACGGGTCGCGCGACCATGCGGCAAGGCCAAGCGGAACCGTGTCGATGTGACCGGTGAACAGGATCGGAGGTTGCGTTGCCTTCGATGCGCGGATGGGGAACCGCGCGACAAGGTTGCTCCTGCCCGAGCCGAAATTGTGGACAGTCACGGAAAGGCCGTGGCTGCTCAGCAGATCGGCCAGCATGGCAGCGCATTGTGCTTCGCTGCCCGGCGGATTGCGCGTGTCGAAGCGTATGAGTTCCTGCGTCAGCGTTACCGCGTCGATCGCGCTCACGTCAGGGTCCCTCAATACCATCCCGGCCGCTGGCCGCTGCCGAGCATCTCGTCATAGGCGTCGGTGCGGCGATCGCGCAGAACCTGGTTGAAGGCATTCCAGTTTCGCTTGCGCCGCGCATCGGCCAGATTGACCCTGGCGATCAGGATTTCTTCCTTGTCCGCGCTAGCCGGCCCGGCGACCGGCCATCCGGTGTGGCTGACGACAAGGCTCTGGCCAATGAATGGCTGGCCGCGTTCGGTGCCGACGCGGTCGGCTGCGGCGACGAAAACGGAATTGGAATGGGCAGCGCCCATAACGATGATGTTCGCCATCGCCTCGCGCTTGGGGTCCTGGCCGGGAATCGGCACCCAGTTGGTGGGCACGCACATGATCTCGGCTCCTTGCAGGGCGGCCAGGCGGAAGCTTTCGGGGAACCAGCAATCGTAGCAGATATGGCAGCCGATGCGTCCGAGCGGGGTGTCGAACACGGGAAAGCCGAGATCGCCCGGTGTGAAGTAGAGCGCTTCGTCGCCCCATAGATGCATCTTGCGATAGCGGCCAATCAATCCATTCGGTCCGATGATGACGGCCGAATTGAACAGATTTTCACCGGAACGTTCGGTGATGCCGGCGACGATGTGAAGGCCAAGCCGCGCAGCCGCCTCCATCCAGGCTTTCGTCGTCGCTCCTTCGGGAATCTCTTCCGCAAGCGTGCGTGCTTCAGCCCGGTTGCGAAAGACATAGCCCGTGTTGCAAAGCTCCGGCAGGACGACGAGTTGCGCGCCTTTGTCAGCCGCTTCTTCCATGAAGGCGACGGTTCGCGCGACGTTGTGCGCTGTCTCCCCGAAACGGGGTTCCATCTGGATGACGGCGACGGTGACGGCTGCTTCCTCGTCCTGTTTGGGCATCGTGTTTCTCCGTATTGCAGTCTGTCCGGTCAGCTCCGGGTGAGCCAGCCAAGAGCGTTGCGCCAGAGCGTGGCATAACCTGGCCAGTCGGAGAAGGAAGCCGGCAGCCAGTGCGGGCTGACATCGGATGTCCAGACGAGCGTCCTGCCTTTTCCGTACTCCCCGGTTACCAGCAGCGGATGACCGCCCTGGTCTTCCGGAAGCCGAGCGAGCACCTCGACATCAGGGCGCTGCCTTGCGCTCACTTCGTTTGCGCCAAGCAGCAACGGCCACTCGCCATCCAGGCCCTGAAGGACGGGATGCTTGCTTTTGGCGTCGATCGCAGCTGCGAACCCTTCGGGTATCTCCAGCCGATCGTCATAAGGCAGACATTCCACCGGCAGCACGTCCTCGACCGGCGTGCGGTGCCAGCGTGCCTTGCCGTCAATGCCCTGGAAGCTGAAATAGCCGCCGATCATGGCGAGGCCGCCGCCAGCCTGCGTCCATTGCTTGAGAAGCTGGAGGCGGTTTGGAACGGTGGTTCCGCGCAACCAGACATCGGGGTGCAGGAGCAGCGAGTTCGCGCCTATGTCTGAAAGCAGAATCGCGTCGTAGGCGTTGAGACCCTCCAGATCGAAGGGCATCTTTTCCACCGCCTCATGCGCGGGCATATGGGTAAGATCGAAGGGACTGCCTTCCAGCGCTTTCATTAAAGGCTCGGCGCCTGAATGGAAGGTAACGCTGCCGAACTGATCGAAGCCCTTGAAATGGGTCGAAGAGCTCATCCATGTCTCGCCGACAAGCAAGACTTTCTTGTTGGATTTCGCCAAGACGGATACTCCCTTACGTCGCAACCGCGGCGCTGGCATCACCAGGGCGCGGGATAAAATGAACCGGTTCAATTCGTAAGTTCTGAACGACTTCAGTCACGAATGCAACGGAGAAATAATTCATTCTATCGACGTTGACAACCAATATTGAACCGGTTCAATATCAAGCCATAGATATTGCCGACCGGACAAGCGCAAAGGATCGCGACATGAACCTCACCCGCCGCAGTTTCGGCTATGCGTTGGCTGCCATGGCAGCTTTCGCAGTGGCCCCATCACCTTCCTCAGCACAGAACCTCACCAAACTAACCTTCATTCAGGAATGGCCGGTTCCCGATGGCTTCTGGGTTCCCTGGATATTGGGAAGCAAGAAGGGCTTCTACGCGGAAGAGGGCATCGAGCTTGAGATCGTCACGCCGCCGACCGTTGCCGACACGATGAAATTCCTGGGCACCGGTCGCGCGCAGGTGGCCTTCACGACCGTGATGGACGTAATCTTCGCCAAGGAGCAGCAGGCGCCCGTAACGGCGATCGCGCGCTATGGCCGTGGCAACAATTGGGGCATTCTGAGCCCGCAGGGGACACCTCTCGCTGTTGCCGATCTCAAGGGCAAGACGATCGGCATCTACAACGATGCCTGGACCAAGGCGCAGCTGACCATGATGCTCGCCGATGCCGGCCTGACGCTCGATGACGTCAGCACGGTCGCGGCGACCGACGATACCGTGCCGCTTCTGCTCCAGAAAAAGGTCGATGCGATTACCGGCATCACCAATGCGGAAGGCACCGGCATGGCCACCACCGGCGGACAGCGCGCCGAGTTTCTTCCCGCCACCGCGCATGGTGTGCCCAATACGCCGATCTTCATGATTGCCGGCAACGACGATTGGCTGAAGGCCAATCCGGATCTGGCGAAGGCGTTTCTGCGCGCAACCCAGAAGAGCATCGAATACGCCGTTGCTCATCCCGACGAGGGCGTTGCGGCTTTCTTCGATCTCTATTCCAAGGCCTATGACGAGAAATTCATAACCCAGCAGTGGAAGGATACGGTTCCGCTTTTCGGTGAAATCGGACCGGACCTGATGGTCTCGAACGAAGCCGACTGGGTGGCGCTGCTCGACGCGTTGAAGAAGTTCAAGGTCGTGTCAGAGGTTCTCGAACCTTCAGCCTACTATACAAACCAGTATCTCGCCCAGTAAGCCCGACAAGGAGTTGACCGCATGAGCGCCGCCGCTTCCTCCCGACGTGTCGTTCCGGCCTGGACCTACAGGCCCGGACCGGATGTCTCGGACGTGCCCCCCGCGGGTCTCGTCAGAGCGCAGACGATCGCAAAGGCAGCAGCGGCTGCGGGGCTGGCGGCGGTCCATCCGGGAATGACGGAGCAGGCGGTCGACCTCGCGGTGAGTGCCTTTCTGCTCGACCAAGGCGTCGAGAATGTTTGGACGATCACCAATGTCGGCCTCGGCGAAAATACACGCACCTGCTTTCCGACCAACCCGCCGACAGAGCTTGCGGCGCAGGATCGCGACATACTCATGGTCGATGTCCATCCGATCACCTCGGACGGCTCCTGGGGTGATTGCACGCGATGCAAGGTGATCGGCGATTGGCCGGAAGCCGACGAGGCGCTGCGCGACCTCGAAAAGCTTCACTATGAAATACTGGCAAGATGCCGCCCCGGCATGGCTGCGAATGAACTCTTCGGCATGACCCATGAACGGTTGGTGGCGGAAGGCTATATCCTGCTCGACCAACTCGCCAATATCGGCCATTCGCTGACGGCGGGGGCGGCCTATCTCCATCAGTTCATCGACGCTGGGAATGCCACGCCGATGTGGGGAGCATGGGCCATAGAGCCCTTCGCCGCGCGCGGCGATATCGCCGTCAAGGTCGAGGACCTGGTCTGGTTCGGCCGCGAAAACTGCGTCACGCTCTAAGCGTTCAGAAAAAGAGACGAGATGCCTGAAACATCAAAGCCAAAACTGTCGTTGAAGCATGTCTCGCAAACCTTCGGCGAGACACAGGCGCTCGCGCCAACCGATCTCCATGTCCAGGCCGGAGAATTCGTATCTGTTGTCGGCCCTTCGGGTTGCGGCAAGAGCACGATGTTCAACATCATCGCCGGCGTTCTCAAGCCAACTAAGGGTCAAGTCCTGATCGACGGTAAGGACGTGACGGGGCGCAGCGGTCATGTCGGCTACATGCTTCAGAAGGATCTTCTCCTGCCCTGGCGCACCGTCATCGACAATATCGTGCTCGGAGCCATCCTTAAGGGTGGTGCAAGCCATGCCCAGCGCGCCGAGGGTGTCGCACTCGCCCGCCGCTATGGGCTGGGCGAGTTCGTCAATCATTATCCAGCAGCACTTTCGGGCGGCATGCGCCAGCGCGTGGCGCTGATGCGAACGCTTGCGATGCATCACGACGTCATGCTTCTCGATGAACCCTTCGGTGCCCTCGATTCGCAGACGCGCCTTGCCATGCAGCAATGGCTGCTGAGCGTGTGGGAGCAGGAAAAGCGGACCATCGTCTTTGTCACGCACGACATCGACGAGGCGATCCTGCTTGCCGACCGCGTGGTTGTGATGACGCCGCGCCCAGGACAGGTGAGGGAGATCCTGACCGTCCCGATCGAGCGACCACGGCCGATGTCCTGCCTTACCAGCCCGGAATTCAGTTCGCTGAAGGCACGCATTCTCGACCTGATCTATTCCGACGCTGCAACTGAGAAAACAGTTGAGATGGAGGCAGCCAATGGCCACTAGCCGCATGTCCAGCAGCACCGTCCTTCAGATTGCCTATCCATTGCTTGCTCTGGTGCTCGTCATCCTCATCTGGGCGGCCCTGGTCGAGTTTTTCCAGATACCGCGTTACGTCATGCCTTCGCCGTTGCAGGTGTGGAACCACATACAGTCCGACTGGCAGGCGCTGCTGAATGGTTTCGGCATCACCTTCTTCGAGTTCCTGCTCGGCTTCATCGTCGGCGCCGGTGCGGGATTCTTCTTCGCGGTGCTGATGGATGCGTCCAGCACAACGCGCGGCGTGCTCTATCCTGTTCTGATCGCCAGCCAGGCAATACCAGTCGTCGCGATCTCGGCAGCTCTAACCATCTGGCTTGGTTTCGGGCTAGCCCCCAAGCTGGTGATCGTTGCACTCGTCGTCTTTTTCCCCGTCGTGGTGAATGTGCTGGACGGCCTTGCTTCGGTCGATCGCGACGTTCTCAACCTTGTGCGGTCGATGGGCGCGTCCAAATTCAACATCTTCCGCCATGTGAAGCTGCCGGCGACCTATTCGCCGCTTTTCTCCGCCCTGAAACTGTCTGCGACCTTCAGCGTCACCGGCGCAGTCATCGCTGAGTGGACGGCGTCGACTAGCGGTGGACTGGGCGCGTATCTGCTTCAGGCGAATTCCCGGTTGAACACGGCCGGCACCTTTGCGGCGATCAGCTTCCTGGCCTTGCTCGGCGTCGTCAGTTTCCTGCTTGTCGTGCTGGCGGAATATTTGCTAACGCCTTGGAAGTCGTCGTCGAAGGCGCGGCCTTGGTCCCGCACCTACTGGCGCGACCCGTCATAGGATCGAACGCGAGGGATATTTCCCCGATATGAGTGACGGAACCGAGGCCATCGGCAGCAAGCGCCCGACGATCCGCGACGTGGCGCGTGAGGCCGGGGTGTCGATCGGCACGGTCAGTGCCGTCATCAATGGGCGCGGCCTCGTCGCAGACGACACCAAGCGACACGTACTACGCTTCATCGCTGAACTCGGCTTCGAGCCGAACAATGCAGCACGCAGCCTGAAGCGCGGACGCATTTCCTCGATCGGCTTCGTCGTGCCCGATCTGGGAAATCCCTTCTTCGCCAGCGTTGCGGAAGGCATCCAGCATGGTATCGCCGACAATGATATCTTGTTGATGCTCTGCATCACCTGGTCGAAGACTGAGCGGGAAGAATATTTCGCGCGAGTCCTGAGAACCCAGAGGCTCGACGGCGTGATCTATCTAAGCGGCACCGGCCTGCCCAGCCCCTCGCTGCTCGAATTGGCCAAGACCGGATCGGTGGTTTTTGTCGATGAAGTGCTGCCGGGCCTGGATGTGCCCTTCGTCGGGAGCAACAATCTTGCAGGCGCACGCGCTATTGCCCGCCATGTGCTCGACTGCGGGCATCGCAAGATCGCCATCATCGGTGGTCCACCGCGCCTCTGGACGAGCGAGCAGCGTCTTGCCGGCTTTCGTGAATCGCTGGCTTCGGTCGGCCTCGATCCGGATGCTGCAACCTACGTTTCCGGCGACTACAGCGAACGGTCCGGCTATCTTGCAGCCACGAACCTCCTGACCGGCGATCCCGCAGCACGGCCCACGGCGATCCTGTGCGCCAACGACCTGATGGCGATCGGCGTCATGCGATTTTGCCGCGAAAGCGGCATCAGCATTCCCGGCCAACTCAGCATCACCGGCTTCGACGACATTGCTAATGCTGAATTCCTGTTGCCATCCTTGTCGACGGTCGCTCAACCGGCCCAGGAGATGGGACGGGCAGCCGCGGAACTCCTGCTCCACCGCAAGGGCGTAAGGGCAGACCCTCCGGTGACGACCCGGTTTCCGACAGCTGTTCGGATACGGAACTCAGTCGGATCGCTCAAGTAAGAAATTTGGGTCTGGTGGCATTGGCAATTTACTCGTAGCCATCGGATGGCATGATCCGGAATTTGCGAACGCGGCGAGATGACGTTGAAACCGGATCACCCGATAGAAGTGGCTCAGGCCACGGAAACCCCGAGAATGATTGCGTCTTAGCGGGCGAGTGGATCGCCCCCTAAGAGCAGCTACGGACGCAACGTATCAAACAGCGGCAGGCCTGCCAGCGCAGCCAATGCTATCAGCAGGAAGCAGATTTTGCGGAAGGTCGCTTCACTTGCAAAGCCGAAGCACCTGGAGCCGACAAGCAATCCCACTCCGTAGCAGGGACAGGCGAGCAGTGCGATCAGCAACACCTCCACGGTCAGAAGCCCGCCTATCAGATAAAACGTCGTCGAGATCACCGTCGAGAGCGCGAAATACAAGACGAGATTGGCTCTCACCGTGAGCGGAGGGATAGCGCCGCCTAGCCAATAGGCCACGACCGGTGGTCCCGACATCTGCGCTGCTCCGCCAAAGAGGCCCGCCACGGCGCCCACTGCCACGGTGAGGTGGGTCTTTGGCCGGCCATGGTAGCGCCACCCTGAAATCAGGAAGGCGAGGAGGCCGAAGACCACCACCGAGATGATCCAGCGCAGCGTCACCGAAGGCAGCAGTGCCAGCAGTGCGGTGCCTGCTGGCACGCCAACCAATGCGCCCGTGAGCATTGTGAAGACATCGCGTCGATTGCTTCGTTTCCAGCCATTCGGCACCATGCCCAGCGTCATGATCCCGTCAATGACAAGAAGCAGCGCGGACGCGATCTTCGGCCCCATGGCCGCGCCGGCCAGAGGTACGAAGATCAAGGCTCCGCCGAACCCGGAGAAACCACGTGCCAATCCCCCGATGAGCGCTGCAATGCAGACAAAAGCGATTTGACCGAGGGAGTGACCGGGAAGCTGCTTCTGCAGACCGGAGAAGAAAGCGGAAGATTGCATGGAACGCCTGTGCAAGTGTGCGTGCGACCCGGCTTTTGCGCAGTAATGAAAGTTTCCAGTAGTACCACCGCAGTCCCAATCGCTGGACGGGTGCCGGTCAATGTCGCTCCTGAACGCTCACGAGCCGTGGATATCTCAGTGCGAGGCCAGCAGCGAAATCGCGGCTTCTGTCGCGATCTGCAACCAGCCGCTTCTCATGCACAGATCTCAGTCAGATTGACCCACTTGGTGCCACCAATCCGTCAGGGATCGGCCACGCATACCGTGCCGCCAGCTTGCGCCTGCGTGGTGATTGCAGCTTGTCTGTTACACTCACTAGCATTATATAGGTACCTAATTATATTGCTACTATCTAATGGTGCTTGGTATGGACGTTGCCGTTTCGAGAGCTGCCTTCGTCGATGAACTGACGAAAGTGAACCGGAAGCTGCGCACTCTTTTCGATGCGCGAGTGAAGATGCACGGACTGACACTTGCCCGCGCGCGATTGCTTGTGCATCTGGCCAAGGAAGAAGGCGCGACCCAAACTGAATTGGCCAACGCCCTGGAGGTAGAGCAACCTTCGATGGTCGGGTTGATCGACGGGCTTGAGAAGAAAGGCTTCGTCACGCGCCGAGCCGTGGAGGGAGATCGCAGAGCCAGGGGGATTTTCTTGACCGAGGCTGCACGCGCCGAGGCTGATGCCATTCTGGCCTTTGCGGGCGAGCTCCGCGAACAGGTGCTCGAGGGCGTCGACGAGATGGATCTGATGGTCGCCACCCGCGTGTTGCAGCGCGTCGCGCGCAACATTGGCGCGGCATCCTGATATCCAGATAGATTCCAATGCCGCAAGAAAACCGCGCCACAGACCGCGAACCAGAGGTCGTCGAAGATACCGGTTCGCCAAGCAGCGAACCGAACGAGCCGTCGCCGGTTTCGCAGGAGCCAGCACCCGCGCCGGCTCCGCCGCCATTCGTGCCGATGCATCCGGCTCGGGCCGCAGCCTACATGTTTGCCTCGCTGGTCGTCGCCCTGACCCAGGGTCTGGGCATGAACCTCGTCACCACCAATATTGTGCAGATCCAGGGATCTATCGGCGCGACGACCAATGAGGCGACCTGGCTGGTTGCCGCCTATATGGCGCCGAACGTCTCGCTTTCGCTTGCCCTGATCAAGATCAGGGCTCAATACGGCTTGAGGAACTTCGCGGAGCTCAGCATCCTCGGCTTCGTGCTCGCCTGTATTCTGAACCTGTTCATCAGCGATCTGCCGTCGGCAATCGTCGTTCGCTTCATGAGCGGCATTGCCGCCGCGCCAATGTCGACGCTCGGCTTCCTCTATATGCTGGAGTCTTTCCCGCCGGAGAAAAAGCTCAGTATAGGATTGCCGCTTGCGCTCACCAACATCTCGCTCGGCGCACCGGTTGCCCGCCTCATCTCGCCGGCCTTGTTCGACATAGCCGGCTGGCACGGCGTGACCATCTTGGAGGTGGCGCTGGCGATGATCGGCTTCTGTCTCGTCTATCTTCTGCCGCTCGCCCCGCAGCCCCGCGCCAAGGTGATCGAACGCCTCGATATCGTCAGCTATCTCCTGATAGCAACCGGCTTCGGCGCAACCGCGGTGGCGCTGGTGCTCGGCCGCCTCTACTGGTGGTTCGAAGCGCCATGGCTCGGAGTGCTGTTTGCCTTGGCTACCGTCTGCATCACGGTGGCGGTGATAATCGAGCTTAACCGCAAGAACCCGCTTCTCGACATACGCTGGCTCGCCAGCCCGGCCGTGCTGCACTTCGCCGGCACGCTGCTCTTGTTTCGCATCGTCCTGTCCGAGCAGACAACCGGCGCCTCGGGCTTTTTCCAGGTTCTTGGCTTGCTCAACGATCAGACAAAGACGCTCTATTGGGTGATCCTTGTCGCAACGGTCGCCGGTGGGCTTGTCTGTGCCATGGTTCTCAAACCGGGACGCGAACCCGCGATCCACGTTGTCGCACTTACCCTGCTGACCGTTGGAGCGTTCATGGACAGTGGCGCAACAAACCTCACCCGCCCCGAGCAGATGTATCTCAGCCAGTCGCTTATCGCGTTCGCCGGCGCTTTGTTTCTGCCTCCCGCACTGCTCACCGGCCTGATGTCGGCGCTCAAGAATGGACCGAACTACATTTTGAGCTTCATCATCGTGTTTCTGACGACACAAAGCCTGGGCGGCCTGCTTGGCTCGGCCGTGTTTGGTACCTTCATTACGATACGGGAGAAATTCCACTCGAGCATTCTGGTGGAGCATCTGGCGCTGACGGACCCCCTTGTCGCGCAGCGCATTGCCCAGCTCGGCGGCGTCTACGCCCGTGTCCTGACCGACAAGGCACTCCTCAATGCCGAAGGCGTCGCACTGCTTGCGCAGCAGGCAACGCGGGAGGCGAATGTACTCGCCTACAATGACGCCTTTCTAATGATTGCCATCATATCCGCCACAGCGCTCCTGGCGCTTCTCATCCACATCGCAATCCTTGCCGTTCGCACTCGCGCGATAACGGCATCGACCGCCAACGCGTAAAGCATAGTCGATCAACATCATGTTCAAGTTCCTCCGCTCCACCGCCACCATTATTGCGATCGTCATTGGCGTCGCTGGTCTCGCGCTGTTTTTGTACGCTTGGCGGCTGCCGCCCTTTACCTCCAGTATCCAGACCACTGAGAACGCCTATGTTCGCGGCCAGGTAACAATTATTGCCCCCCAGCTTGCCGGCTATGTCTCGGAGGTGGCGGTGCAGGACTATCAATCCGTGAAATCCGGGCAGCTTCTTGTTCGTCTCGATGACCGCATCTTTGCCCAGAAACTTGAGCAGGCCAGGGCGACACTGGCGTCGCAACAGGCCGGCCTCGCCAATTCGGCGCAGCAGCGGCTGTCGGCGGAGGCCCGGATCAGGGCAAGCGAAGCCGAGGTGGAAGGTGCACGTGTCACGCTCGACAATGCAGAAGCGAGTTGGCGGCGCATTGAACCGCTGTTGAAGCGCGGGGTCGTGACAGAAAGTAGTGCTGACACGACTCGGTCGACCATGGAACAGGCTCGCGCAACCTACCATCAGGCACAGGCTGGTCTCGAAGTGTCGCGGCAGGATCTTCAGGCGACCATTGTCAGCCGTCAATCACTGGAAGCTGCCGTCCAGGGTGCCGAAGCCGCGGTCCATCTCGCGGAGATCGATCTTCAGAACACGCGTATCGTCGCGCCGGAGGACGGCCGACTCGGAGAGGTTGGCGCGAGGCTTGGCCAATATGTGTCGGCCGGCACGCAACTGGTGGCCGTCGTGCCGCAGCGCATGTGGATTGTTGCGAACTTCAAGGAAACGCAGCTTGCAGGCATGAAAATCGGGCAGCCCGTCACGATGAAGATCGACGCCCTGCAGCGTGCAAGCCTTACTGGCCGCATTGAGCGTTTCTCGCCGGCGACTGGATCAGAGTTCAGCGTCTTGCGCCCCGACAATGCAACGGGAAACTTCACCAAGGTCTCGCAGCGGCTGCCGATCCGCATCGCCATAGACCCCGGTCAACCTCTGGCCGAACACCTTGCCCCCGGCATGTCAGTGGTTGTCAGCGTTGACACGAAGATGAGCGCGGTGACCAACGTTGAAGCAACGGAACTGTGGCCACGGTTTGCGTCCTGACGAGTAACGGCGGCTGTGAGGGGCGAGCCCACAATACCGCCTCCCATTTCCGTTTCAAAGCCATCACGCCGTCTTCATGATCGGGCGCGCAATGCGATCGTTCCTGTGATGATCGCAACCGCCAACACGGTGATCGGCGCGACCGCATGGGCGTATTCTCCATGCAGAACAACCGTACCGGCAGCAGCAATCATCACGGCAGCCGCGAGGCCAGCCCCAAGCAAGCGGGTTTTGCGTGGAATGAGAAGTGCTGCCGCTGTCAGTTCCAGAAGGCCGGTCACATAGTGGAACCACTCAGGATAGCCCCAGCGCCGATAATCTTCGAGGATCGATCCCGGCGCGAGGATGTTGCTGACGCTGCCGAATAAGAAGAATGCGGCCAGCGCCCAGCCAAGAATCGTTGCCCAGGGAAGTTTACGCATTGCGTTTCTTGTCCTTTACGAGAGCGCCTTCCAGAAATGCCTTGACGGCTATTTTGGTCAGGCGCGTTATTTCCAGATCATCCAACGGCTTTGATGCAATGCCGACGAGCGCACGCAATTGCGGCCCGGTCACCAGCAGATTCACAAACTGCGCCGCCAGATCCGAAGGCGAGATGTCGCCTCGAAGTTGATCGGCGGCCTGTTTGCGTCCGATCCAGACGGACAGCCTGCGCACCGCGTTGTCATGTCCGGCATGCCAGATCGCCTGGGCAAGTTCAGGGAACCGAAGTCCCTCGCCAATCATCAGGCGTTGCAAGGCGAGCGTTCGTGGCTGAAGCACGATCGACAGGACACGGCAGCCAAATAGGGTAAGCGCGCTGCTCACGTCATGCTCGGCATCGATGTCGAGTTCTTCGAGCGGGCGAGACAGGTCGGCGCAGAGCTGCGTAACGACCTCGATGAACAAACCTTCCTTGCCGCCAAACGGCCCATAGATATTGCGTCGCGAACCGCCGACGCGCGCGATCAGGGTATCGAGCGACACGCTCTCATACCCCTGATCCAGAAACATCTCCGATGCAGCTTCGATGAGCGCGCGCAGCCGCGCTGCACCCCGTTCTGTTCGGTTGGCTTCCATTGCGATCGACTACCTTGGCCTCATTTTCAAATGAAGTGGTCTGGTACGATACCATACCATTTCTGTCAATCGAGGGTGGGAATTGCTGAGTGGGATGCCGTTTCGGGTCCAATCTGCGCCGGCCTCTTCGGGCTGATGCATTTGCACTTCATGCCAGTCCTGACGGCCACCTCCTATCCAGCTCGTTGACTGTATGCAGGAATTCAAGTATCCGAAATTGATCAAAGAGGAAGGAAAGATCCGGTATGATGTCGACTGCTGAAATGGCTATGCGCGAAGATCTGGCGGCGGCGTATCGGCTGATCGCCCGGTTCGGGATGGACGACATCATCCACACGCACATATCCGCGCGTCTGCCCGAAGAGCCGGAACTCCTGCTGATCAACCGCTACGGCGATCTTTTTCGAGAGGTGACGCCGGAATCGCTGGCGGTGATCGATCATCATGGCCAGCAGATGCGTGGCCAGCAGGTGCCGATCAACACGGCGGGCATCGTCATTCACACAGCGGTCCATATCGCGCGCCCGGACGCGGTCTGCGTCATGCATACCCATACCGCCGCCGGTGTCGCGGTAAGCTGCCTCGAGGAGGGGCTTTTGCCGCTCAACCAGACGTCGCTGCTGTTCTACGGGCAGGTCGGCTATCATGAGTTCGAGGGCATAGCACTCGATCCCGGTGAGCAGGAACGCCTGGTTGCCGATCTTGGCACCAATCGTGCCATGATCCTGAGAAACCATGGGCTTTTGACCGTCGGGCGATCCGTCGGAGAGGCTTTTTCCCTGATGTACAACCTTGAGCAGGCCTGTCGCATCCAGCTTGCGGCGCTCGGTTGCGGGCGGCCCATCCACCTGCCGAGCAAGGAGGTGTGCGAGCGCACCGCCAGGCAGTACGAGGCTGATCCGGATGGCGCGGCGGAACTGGAATGGCTGGCGCTGCGCCGGCTTGCGGGAATGCCCATCGAGGGACATTGACCGATGCGGATCGTCATTGCCGATCCGCTTGCCTACAGCGATCGCTTCGAGCACGCGCTGCGCGACGCTCTTCCGTCGGCACGCTTCATCCGATGGCCCGATCTGCCGGAGGGCGCCGACTACGATTTGCTGGTTGCCTGGCATTTGCCGAAGGATATGACGGCGTTGCCGCCGTCGCTGCGTGCCGTCTTCTGTTTCGGCGCGGGAACGGACCAACTTCTCGACGATCCCCGCATCCCGGCCGATGTCCCGATCGCGCGCCTGCAGGATCAAGGCCAGGCCGAGCAATTGCTGGACTATGCGATGCACGCGGTCTTCGCGCGCCTGCAAGATGACGTCGTTGTCAGGGCGGACCAGCTTGCCCGCTTCTGGCGCTTGCCAGATCAGCAGAACCGGACACGCGGATCACTGCGCGTGGCAGTCCTTGGGCTGGGTCCGCTCGGTCTGCATGTCGCGCAAGGGCTTTCGGCAGCCGGTTTCCCGGTGTCTGCCTGGTCGCGAACTCCCCGCAGCATCGACGGCGTCGCTTGCCTGTATGGCGATGATGGGCTCAGCGCCTGTGTCGACGGCGCCGACGTGGTGGTCAATCTCCTGCCCTCCAGGCCGGAAACGAAGGGCATATTGTCGGACCGGCTGTTTTCGCGCCTCGCGCCCGGAGCCTATGTCGTCAATCTCGGCCGCGGCGATCACCTCGACGAGGAGGCGCTGCGCGCTGCGGTCGATCGGGGTCGGCTCGGCGCCGCGTGGTTGGACGTCTTTTCGGTCGAGCCCCTGCCGCCCGAGCACTGGTTCTGGCGGCACGAACGGATCCGGCTAACGCCTCATCGTGCCGGCCTGCCGACACCGCAGGGCGCTGCGGCCTCCATTGCCGCCGTCGCTGCGGCGCTTGAACAGGGTCGCGCGCTTCCAGGTTTGGTTCGGCCGGGGAGGCTGATCGAAAATTGAGCCAATCGCGCATCTGCACAAAAAATGCGCTTGACTCGAAACGATCCTGAATGCCAGCATACAGCCATGCTGAACCTAAGCACCTCACTCCTGGCCGATCAGAATGAGCGTCGAAACACGATCTCGGCGAAGGCCTATGTCGAGCTGCGTGAAGCGATCATCACCGCACGCATCGCACCCGGTGCCAATATTTCGGAAACAGACGTCGCCCAGTCGCTCGGCATCAGCCGCACGCCTGTGCGTGAGGCGTTCACGCGGCTCTTCGATGAGGGTCTGATCGAGATTTCACCCCAAACCGGCACCCGCGTCTCGCTGATTGACATGGCGCGTGTCCGTGAGGCGGTATTCATTCGCTCCACGCTTGAGAGCGCAGTCGTTGCCAACAGCGGCATTCGGCCCGATCCGGCCATGCTGGACGAGATCGAGCTATCGCTTCGGGCGCAAGAACGCCTTCTCCACGGCGATGACATGGGCGCTCTGCATCGTGCCGACATGGCCTTCCATGCAGGTCTGCTTGGGGCTTTTGCGCATCCGCGGGCGTGGACGGCGTGCCAGCATGTCTCGGCCGACATGATGCGCATCCAGTTCCTGATCGGCATGAAGCCGGATCATATCCGCTCGATCATCGCCGAGCACCGTGCCATTTTCGACGAGGTTCGGGCCGGCAATATGGGCGAGGCCGCACGGCTCATGGCGGCGCACATCCGCAATGCCGATTTGGATCAAATGAGCTTGAATCGCGAGCACCAGGAATTCTTCCGAGCCGGAGACCCCTCGTGAGCGCCGCCGTCATTCGCTCCTGGTCCGTTGCGGATGGCGCGCGCGATTTTTTTTCTGTCGTTTGTGAAACCGGTTTACTAGAACGGTTATCTGCACATGTCTCGCGGGAGTGGGGCCGCTTGTCGGGAAGATTGAAAGCCACCATTCGCGACGTCGCCCGGGCTGCCGGCGTGTCCGTTACGTCCGTTTCACGCCATCTCAACGGGCAGATCAGCCTTCCGGAGGCGACGGCAAGCCGCATCCAGCGGGCAGCGGAGCGGCTAGGCTACCGGCCCAACGCGATCGCCCGCAGGCTGAGCAGCGGCAAGAGCGAAACGCTCGGTCTCATCACCGCCGACATCGCATATCCGCTGTTTGCCGAGATCGCCAGCGCGTCGGAGGCCGAGGCCGCAAGGCATGGCTACAACCTCCTGATGTTCAACAGCCGGAACCTGGTGGAGAAGGAAGTCTCCTTCCTGTCGCGCATCGAAGACCGGCAGGTCGATGGCATATTGCTTCTCACCAACCATCATGATGACGGCCGGCTTTTGCGGCGGATCAACGAGACCGGAAGCGTCGTGCTTCTCGACGAGGACGTGCCGGGCGCGAAGGCGCCACGCCTGTTCGCAGACAATGTCCATGGCGGGCTCCTGGCAACACGCCATCTGATATCGCGCGGCCATACCCGTATCGCCGCTATCGGAGGGCCGCGAGGGCTTCTCAGCACCACAGAACGTCTCGACGGCTTCATGCGGGCGCTCGCGGAGGTCGGTCTCGATGCCGATCCCGCGCTGCTAAGATTCTGCGCATATGAGGAGGCGCCTGCTTCGATCGCGTTTCTCGATCTTATGGAACAGGGCGATCCGCCCACCGCGATCTTCACCTTCGGTGATATGCTGGCCACCGGCGTCATGCGGGCCGCGCGGCACGCCGGTGTCCGCATTCCCGAAGACATTTCGCTCGTCAGCTTCGACGATATCCGCAATGCCGACCTGCTCGCGCCGGCGCTGACGACGGTGCGTCAGTCGGCAGCTGAGTTCGGCACGCGCGGCGTCAACATGCTGCTCGACTTCATCGCCGGCCGGAAATCCGAAACGGCGACTGAACGGGTCGGCGTCGAACTCGTCGTACGCAGTTCGGTGGCGCCGCCACACCGCCGTCCATCTGGACGTTAGATCGCGCATACCGGTTCCGGAAGCTGTGATGGGCTTCCGGTGCAGGCCAGGGAGGGAGAGAAAGAAAATTAGACCGCGGACGTGAAAGGGGAACACACATGTCCAACAATCGCTTTGGTCAAGACGCAGCGTTGATTGCGCTTGATAAATTTAGAAATGGGAAGATCGATCGCCGAGGCTTTATGACCGCCATGGCCGGGCTTGGCATCGCAGTCGCGTTCAAACCGGGTCCGGCCTCTGCCGAGGCGTCGGAAATCGTCGTCTGCAACTGGGGCGGCGCTGCCCTCGAAGCCTTTCAGAAGGCCTATGGTGAGCCGTTCAAGGCCAAGTCCGGCATGGAGGTCGTCATCGACGGCGCTGGCCCGGCCACAGGTGCGATCCGCGCCATGGTCGATTCCAAGAACGTCACCTGGGATGCCACGGATGGCGGCATGGTGGACGCCGTCGTGCTCGGCAAGGGCGGCTATGTCGAGCCGATCGACTATTCCATCGTAGACAAGTCTCTTGTCGGCGAAGGCCTCGCGGCCGAGTTCGGCATCTGCAACTACACCTACTCCAACGTGCTGGCATATGACGCCAAGAAGGTCGGCGCCACTGCTCCTTCGAGCTGGAACGACTTCTTCGATCTCGAGAAGTTTCCCGGCAAGCGCACCATGTGCAAGTGGATTCAGGGTCAGCTCGAAGCCGTGCTGCTCGCCGATGGCGTCAAGCCGGAGGAGATGTATCCGCTCGACGTCGACCGGGCGTTCAAGAAGCTCGAGCCGCTGCTGCCGCAGCTGATCTTCTGGGAGTCCGGCGCGCAGAGCCAGCAGCTCTTCCGCGACGGAGAAGTGGTCATTGGCAATATCTGGCACACGCGCGCCAACCTGCTGCGCAAGGAGAACCCCGACTACACCTGGACCTGGAACCAGAACCTGATGTTCGCCAGCGCCTGGTCTGTGCCGAAGGGCAACCCCGCCGGCAAGAAGGTCTTCGACTTCATCAATTCGTCGTTGGACCCGGAGAGCCAGGTGACGCTGTTGCGCCTCATGGGCAACGGCCCCTCGAACCCGAAGGCGCTGGCGCTGATGACCGACGAGGACAAGGCGGTCTATTCGCTCGCTCCCGAGAACGCCAAGACCGGCCTGCCGATCTCGGCGCAATACTATGCCGACAACGAGGCCGAGCTGCAGAACAAGTTCCTCGACTTCATCTCACGCTAACCATCGGAGACCACCACCGGCCAACGGCCGGTGGTGGTTCGAAAGATCATGACCTCATTCCAGCGTTGGGCCTTCTGCCTGACGGTGCCGGCAGCGCTTTTGACCTTGTGTCTCTACGTGATGCCCATCCTTCAGGTGCTGGCGCTCAGTTTCACCGAGCCGACCTTCGGCCTCGGCAATTATGTGGCCCTGTTCCAGAACGCCGCGATCGGCCGCGTCGTGCGCACGACCGTGTTCGTCTCGGCTGTGACGACTGTGCTCACCATCGTCATGAGCTACGCGGTGGCCTTCGCGCTGGTTCATATGCCGCCGGCCACGCGCCGCGTCGCTTTGTTCATGGTCATGGTGCCGTTCTGGATATCAGTGCTGGTACGAGCCTTTGCCTGGATCACCATCCTGCGCCGCAACGGCGTGCTCAACTCGGCCCTCGTCGGCAGTGGGGCCGTCAGCCAGCCGCTCGAACTGGTGTACAACCAGTTCGGCGTCATCGTCGGCATGGTGCATTACATGATGCCCTTCGCCATCATGCTGCTCTACGCCAATCTGTCGGAGATCGACCTCAGGATCATTCAGGCAGCCAGATCGCTTGGCGCGCGCCCGGTCACCATCTTCTTCCGCGTTTGGCTGCCGCTCTCCATGCCCGGCCTGGCGATCGCCGGCCTGTTCATCGTCATCTTCTCACTCGGCTTCCTGGTTACGCCGGCGATCCTTGGCGCCGGTCGGGTGCTGATGGTCGCAGAATATATCTCCGTGCAGATATCCTCGACGCTGCGCTGGGGCGTGGCGACGGCGCTCTCGACCATGCTGCTGCTCGTCGTCGGCATCCTGATCGCGCTCGCCATGCGCAGCCCGGCCCTGCGCGCCGCCTTTGAAGGGGGCCGCAAATGACGCCGCGCAGCCGACGCCTGCTCGAACGCGAGCTGCCAAAGCTTGTCGCCTGGCTGCTGCTCGCCTTCCTGTTCGTTCCCGTGCTCGTGGTCATTCCCGTGGCGCTGACCGACCGGGACTATCTGTCCCTGCCCAACAACGGCATTTCGTTCGACCATTTCGCCGCCCTGGCGAACTGGCGCGCCGGCTGGATGCCGAGCATCCTCACCAGCCTCGGCATCGCCATGGCCTCGGCCGTTATCGCGACGGCCGTTTCGGCGGCCTTCGCCATCGGCGCCTGGGTCTATGTCGGACGCTGGCCGTCGATCCTGCGCGTCATCCTGCTTTCGCCGCTGATCGTGCCGCCGATCATCTATGCGGTCGGCATGGTGCGGCTGTGGTCGAAGCTGGGGCTTCTCGACACATGGCTTGGCGTCACCATCGTCCACGTCATCCTCGCCATGCCACTGGCAGTGCTGGCGATCGGCGCTTCGCTGTCGAACCTCGATCCGAGGCTGGTGCAGGCGGCTCGCTCGCTCGGCGCCCGCCCGGCAACCATCTTCGGTCGCGTCATCCTGCCCAACATTATTCCGGGCACGGTGGCCGGAGCGATCCTCGCCTTCATCGTCTCCTGGGACGAGATCACCGTGACGCTGTTCATCACCAGCCGAGGCATCGTCACCCTGCCGCGCAAGATCTGGACGAGCATCGCAGATGCCGTCGACCCCGCGCTGGCCGCGATCGCGACCGTCATGCTGGCGGTGACCATCGTCGGCCTCATCCTGCGCATGACCGTCTGGGACCATATCGCCCAGCGTCGGTCACGACACGACTTTCAATAGCTTCGTTTGTTTCAGAAAGGAAATCGAAGACATGACTGCCCATAGCGCCGCAATGAGCGAGCACGAATACCGCGAGGCCAAGTTCTTCCAGACTTTTGGCTCCGTCCCAACGCCTGCTTTCCACGACCCGGAAGAACAGACCCGCGTCTGGGGCCGGCCTTGGGGTTGCACCAGTGATGTCGGCAAGCTGCGCGCCGTGCTGATGCACCGGCCGGGCGAGGAGATCAACGTCGTCGACAAGAACAAGCCGATGCCCGAGATCGGCGGCTTCGGCGATCCCGAGAAGGGCTGGTACTTCATGGGCAAGACCCCGCCGGATCTCGCCGCCATGCAGGCCGCTCACGATGCCTTCACCAAGCTTCTGCGGTCCGAGGGCGTCGACGTCATCCTGACCGAGAAGGCCGCGCCGGGCGCCCTCAAATCGACCTTTTGC
The DNA here is from genome assembly GCF_900116595.1 of Mesorhizobium sp. YR577. Classification (NCBI taxonomy): domain Bacteria; kingdom Pseudomonadati; phylum Pseudomonadota; class Alphaproteobacteria; order Hyphomicrobiales; family Phyllobacteriaceae; genus Mesorhizobium; species Mesorhizobium sp. YR577. The sequence goes on from NZ_FPBI01000009.1 coordinate 226,886, forward strand.
CGCGACAGCGTCATCGGCGTGAAGGGCGGCGCGATCGTCACCCGTCTTGCTCGCCGCGCGCGCCGTGGCGAGGAGTTGATGGTCACCCAGGCACTGGCCAAGGCCGGCTGCCCGATCCTTGGCACGCTGCATGGCGAGGCGGTGTTCGAGGGCGGCGGCTTTGCGCTGATCGACGACAAGACGGCCGTCTGCTCGGTGTCCGTCGCCTGCAATCCCGAAGGCGTCCGCCAGGTCGAGATGATCCTCAACAGCCTCGGCGTCGAGCTGATCAAGGTGCCGATGCCCGGATACCGTATCCACATCGACGGCAGCTTCATGATGATCGACCGCGAGACCGCGATCATCAATATCAACGAGCTGCCCTATGTCTTCATCGACTATCTGAACAAGCGCGGCATGAAGCTGATCGAGCTGCCTCCGGAAGACAACGCATTCTCGCTCAACTGCCTGGCCATCGCGCCCGGCCGGGTGGTCATGCATGCCACCCGTACGCCGCGCCTGGCCGACCGTCTCGACGCTGCCGGCATCGAGATCTTGACGCTGGACTATGAATGCATCGAACTGAACGGTGGCGGCATCCACTGCTCGACAGGTCCACTTGCCCGGGATCCGATCTGAATGTCCTTTCTCGACGTCCGAAACCTCCGCAAGAGCTACGGTTCCGCTGTCGCGCTAGACGGCATCGATCTGTCGATCGAGGCGGGGGAGTTCGTCACCTTGCTCGGCCCCTCGGGGTCGGGCAAGACGACGCTTCTGATGTCGGTCGCCGGCTTCACCAAGCCTGACGAAGGCGCCATCCTGCTGGATGGCGCCGACATCACGCGCGTCGATCCGGAGGACAGGAATTTCGGACTGGTCTTTCAGGGCTATGCGCTGTTTCCCCACCTCAACGTGGCGGACAACATCGCCTTCCCCTTGCGGGTCCGCAAATGGGACAAGGCCAGGATCGCCGCCAGGGTCGAGGAGGTTCTGAATCTCGTCGGCCTCGACAAGCTGGCGGCGCGCAGGCCGCGTGAACTGTCGGGCGGCCAGCAGCAGCGCGTGGCGATCGGCCGCGCGCTGGCCTTCGGGCCGAAGATACTGCTGCTCGACGAACCGCTGTCGGCGCTCGACCGCACGCTGCGCGACACCATGCAGCGCGAACTCAAGCGATTGCATCAGGAAACCGGCGTGACCTTCGTCTATGTTACCCATGACCAAGAGGAAGCCTACGCCATGTCGGACCGCATAGCGGTCTTCCACAATGGCGGAATAGTCCAGGTAGGCACCCCGCGCGACATCTACCGCGCGCCTGCCTCGCGCTTCGTCGCAGGCTTCCTCGGCGGCAATAACATCGTTTCGGCGCGTGTAGCCGACGGCGGGATCGAGCTGTTCGGGGCAAAGGCGCCGATGCCCGGCGGCTATGATGAAACGCGGCATGGGCTATCGGCGCTGACGGTCTGGATGCGGCCGGAAGACATCGCCATGGGCGAGCCGCCGCCCGGCGCCATCGCCTTTCCCGTCACCGTCGCCGATGTTTCCTTCGTCGGCTCTTCCGAGCGCGTGACCGTATCCACCCCGGACGGCCAGGAACTGCTGGTCCTGGCATCCTCGGCGGCGGCCCGCGATATCACCGCCGGTGGCAAGGTCACCTGCAGCGTGCTGCCCTCGAGCATCGGCTTTCTTGCTGAGGAATAGGACGGCATACATCGCCGGCGCATCCAATCGACTGTCGGCTTCGGCCGAAATACACACTCCCTGACAGATTGAGAGACATGATGAATATCAGCCTTCGCACCATCGATATCCCCGACTTCGGACTTCCCGTCGAGCGCCCCGCCATTCCGGCAGCGACCTATGAGGCACGTTGCGCCAAGGCGCTCGATCGCGCCGGAACGGACTGGCTCGCCGTCTATGCCGACCGCGAGCATGCCGCCAACATCGCCTTCCTGACGGGCTTCGAGCCGCGTTTCGAGGAGGCGGTCCTGCTGCTCGGCAGGTCGGGCCAACGCATCATCGTCACCGGCAACGAGAATCTCGGCTACACACCGATCGCCGGACTACCGGGCGTCGTCACCCTGCTGGCGCAGTCGCTCAGCCTGATGGCGCAGGACCGAACGCAAAAGCCGGACCTCGTGGCCGTGCTGCGCGAGGCCGGCATCACCTCAGGTGACAGTGTCGGCCTGGTGGGCTGGAAGTATCTCGAGAAGGAAGAGTGGTCCGCGGGGCGTCCGACCTTCCTCGTGCCGGCCTTTATCGTCGATGCGATCGCTTCGATCGTGTCCGCGTCGTCCATCGTCGATGCGACGCCGGTACTCATGCACCAGACAGACGGGTTGCGCGCCGTCGTCGATGCCGATCAGATCGCCGAGGCCGAATGGGGTGCGGCCCGGTCTTCAGTGGCCGTGTGGCGTATCCTCAGCGGCTTCACGCTCGGCGATACCGAACTGATGGCGGCCTCGCGCATGGGTTATGCCGGTGAGCCGATGAACTGCCATCCGATGTTGGCGACCAACGACGCGTCCGGCCAGGTGATCGGTCTGCGCAGCCCTACGGCTCGCGTGCCCAAGCGTGGTGATGGCGCTACCACGGCGGTCGGCTACTGGGGCGGGTTGACGGCTCGCGGCGGCCTGATCGCCGAGCATGACGACACTTTTCTGGACGAGGCCAAGGCCTATTTCCGCGGGCTGATCGCCTGGTACGAGACGGCTGGCATTGGCGCCGAGGGTGGTGCGATCCACGAGGCAGTGGTTTCGACCCTGGCGCGCGGCAAGCTGCGCCCAGCCCTCAATCCCGGCCATCTGGTAGGCCTCGACGAATGGATGAACTCGCCGATCCGTCCTGGCTCGGCCGAGCGCATCGTTTCCGGCATGCCGTTCCAGGTCGACATCATACCGGTGCCGATGCCTAATGGATGGACGCTCAATTGCGAGGATGCGGTGACCTTCGCCGATGCCGGCCTGCGCGCTGAGATCGCGGAGCGTCACCCGGCGCTGTCGCAGCGGTTTGAGGCGCGCCGCCGGTTTGTCGCCGAGCGGATCGGCATCACGGTGAAGGAGGATATCCTGCTGCTATCGGCAATCCCACTCTGCCTGCCGCCTTTCTGGCTTGCCAGCGGTAAGCTTCTGGGCTGCGATTGAGGCGGAGATATCAGACTGTCGGATAAGATATAGCGTCCCGGCCGCCTTCGCTTATTCGACCGTCGTCATTCCCTGTCGCCTCAGCACCGTGCGCTCGATGGCCGCAACTGCCTGGTAGAAAGCGACCGACAGCAACACCGAGACCAAGGCAACCGCCCAGACCATTCCATAGTCGAGGTAGCCGCGCGACTGGTTGATGAGGTTGCCCAGCCCGGTGCCGGTCGCCAGCCATTCTGCGATCATGACGCCCAGCAGCGCCCGTGGCGCGGTGAGCCGCGCGGCCGCGAAAAGATAAGGCAACGAGGCGGGAATGGAGACCCAGCGCAATTGCGCGAGCCGCGACGCACCGTAAGCGCGTGGCAGATCAAGGGCGGCCTGGGGAACCTGCAACAGCCCCTGCGCCATGGTGACGAAAGCGGGGAAGAATGTAACCGAGACGGTAACCCACAGGATGAGCGAGACGCCACGGCCGAAGATCAGGACCAGGAGTGGCGTCAGCGCCACCAGCGGCATGGACTGGCTGATAAGTGCCACTGGCAGAAAGGCGCGCACGAGACCGGGATAGATTTGGGCCGAGAGCGCGAGAAGGAAGGCGAAAGCGAGGCCCGCGGCCATGCCTGCAATGGTCATTGGCAAGGTTTGCCAGACCGCGCTCCACAGCTTGGCCTGGGCGACGGATGCGCCGGGGGAGACAAACAGATAGTCGAAGAGGCCGAGAGGCGTCTTGGCGATCATGCCCGGCACGCCAAGCAGGATCAGCAAAGCCCACCAAAGGGCGAAGGGCACGAGCAGCGATGCCAGCGCGATGGCAAGCTTGCGAGGCGCGGATTCGCCAGCGGCGCGGCGCGATCCCACGCCTGGCGAAATGGTGACGGATTCAGATGCGTTGGTGAGGCGCCGGCCGATCACGGCGAATATCCAGTAGGCTAGGCCTGCGATGGCAGTCGCCATCAGGCCGATGCCCCACAGGCGGTCCGGTTCGCCGCGGCCGATCGAGCCGAGCAGATAGACGCCGAGACCGAAGCGGCCGCCGCCACCGAACTCGGCGAGGATCGCGCCGAGCACCGCATTGGGCGCGGCCACCCGCAGGCCGCTCAGTATGGTCGGCAAGGCGCTTCGCCACTGCACCAGCCGCAGCACTGCCCATTGATTGCCGCCATAGGCGCGAACGACATCGGCGGCACGGTTGTCGGACTGGGTCAGGCCGATCACCGTCGCGGTCATGGTGGTGAAGTAGCAGCCGATCGCGGCCAGAGCGACACGCGGCTCCATTCCCGAAAGCGTCAGCACCAGGATCGGTGATAGGGCGATGGGTGGGATGGCGAAGACCGCGATGTTGATGCCCTTGGCGATGCGGCCGGCCGTGGGAAAGATCGCGAACACCGCGCCTGCCGCAATGGCTATGGCATTGCCGATCAGGAATCCGAGAGCCGACGCATGCAATGTCGCCAGGACGTGATCGGGATATTCCGCACGATCGCGCCACATGCGCATCAGAATAGCACTGGGTGCCGGCAAGGCGCCGTCGGCTATCCAATGGAGACGGCCGGCAAGCTCCCAAGCCGCAAGAAGGACGATGAGGTTGCGGATCGCCGGAAACCAGGCGGGAACTCGCCTAGCGGCCATCGAGCGCCTCGGAAATTTCGTCGCTGAGCCGGTGGAACGCGGCCGAGACGAACATGTCGCGGTTGCGCGGCCGTGGCAGGTCGACCTCGATGATCTTGCTGATACGGCCAGGCCTTGCCTGCATCACGACGACGCGGTCGGCCAGAAACACTGCCTCGTCGATGCCATGCGTGACAAGCAGCGTGGTGGCCCGCGTTTCGGCCCAGATGCGCTGCAGTTCGAGGTTCATCTGCCGCCGCAGGATTTGGTCGAGCGCGCCGAACGGTTCGTCGAGGAAAAGCACGCGCGGGCGCGTCACCAGCGCACGGGCGATGGCCACGCGCTGACGCATGCCGCCCGAGAGTTCGGCCGGAAGCGCCTGTTCGAAGCCGTCGAGGCCGACAAGTCCGATCAATTCGGTGATGCGCTGGCTATATTCCTTGAGCGGAAGGCCGAGCACTTCGAGCGGAAGGGATACGTTTTTCTCGACCGTTCGCCACGGCAACAGCGCCGCATCCTGGAAGGCGACGCCGGTTTCGCCATTGCGCGTCGCTTCATGCGGCGACGCGCCCCCGATCTCGACAGTGCCGGATGTCGGCTCGTCGAGCCCGAGCAAGAGCCGCAATATGGTGGACTTTCCGCATCCGGAGCGACCGATCAGCGCGGTGAAGGAGCCCGGCGCGCAGTCGAGCGAGATGTCCTTCAGCGCTTCGAAGGTGCCGCTGCGCGCGGCGAAGATCTTCGAGACGCGATCGATCCTTATTCCGGATGCCGAAGCCATCAGATCTCCGCGAGCAGGGAGGTGTCAAACATTTCGCGCGTGGCCTTGATGCCGATCTCGGCGAAGGCCTTGATGTTGGCCTCGATCGATTCGTCGCTCATCGAGAATATGCCGCCAGCCGCTTCGATCAGTGGCTTCTGCGCCGTGTTGAAGTAGATTTCGTTGTCGATGGTGCGGCCGGTTCCCTTGAAATGGGTTTCAGCGAAAGTCGGCGGATAGGCCTTGGGGTCTTTCAGGTTCTCCTCCCAGCCACGGCGCGAGGCACGCAGCCAGGCCACGAGTTCCTTGCGTTTCGATTTCAAGGTCTCGTCCGTCACGACGACCGTGTCGTTGTAGATGGTGTAGCCGAAATCATAGAGCAGGAAGGAGGTCGCTTCCTTGCCGGACTGCGACACGGTGTAGGGCACGTTGGTGGTGAAATCGAGCGACGCATCGATCTCGCCCTTTATCAGCGGCGTCGGGTCATAGGCATAGGGCACGATGTTGACCGACGCGCGATCAACGCCGGAAATCTTCAGCATCGCTTCTACCGAAATGACATTGACCGGTGGTACCGCCAGCGTCTTGCCGACAAGATCCTTCGGTGTCCTGATCGGATTGGAGACCAGCGAAACGATGCCGAGCGGGTTCTTCTGGTATTGTGTGCCGATGATCTTGAACGGCGCGGCCTGTTCGGAGATCGCCTTGATGGTGGTGTCGGGCGAGGTCAGTGCCAGATCGGCCTTGGCGGCAATGATGGAACTTTCGGGAATGACGTCGGGACCGCCGGGCAGATAGGTCAGGTCGAGACCTTCCTCGGTGTAATATCCCTTGTCGATGGCGGTGAAGTAGCCTGCGAACTCGGCATCGTTGATCCAGGCGGCCTGCATGGTCAGAGTGTCGGCGGCGCGGGCCGCGCGGCCCATAACGGGCAGCGTGGCGCCGGCCGCCATCAATGTGAGGAAGCGACGTCTATCCAGGGCGATTTTCATCTGAAATTCCTTCGGTTGCGGTGAGAGGAGGGAGGTCAGGCCAGCCCGCGCATGCGCTGCAATTCGAGCAAGGGTGGCGTCTGGTCGATCTGTTCTTTGGTCAAAAGCGGCCATTTCACGCCACGGGGGCGGCGTCCGCGGCGCTCGACGGTGAGCAGCCTCGTCGGTGTGGCGATGGAGTCGACCAGTATGTCGGTTTCGCTGGGATGAAGCCTGTCTTCGACGACTTGTACGTCATGGACGCTGGCGATGACGGGCGTGTTGTCGTCGGCAAGGCCAAGGTCGGTGAACATGCCCCATTCGAGGTCAAAATAGCCATGGCCCTTGCCGAACCGCACGCCATCGATCGACACGGCCGACGCGCCGGTCACCATGAAGTCGAAACGGCCCATGCGGGTGATCTCTTCCAGCGTGATCGGGCGACCGAAATGCTCCATGCCATCCAGCCAGGCGGCATAGAGTTCCGCCCCTTTCGGCACGCTGCCGGGCTCGACATAGAGGAAGCCGCGAAAAATACCGTAGGTAGACATGACGAAGGGCATGCCGCGCTCCAGCATCGCGCGGCGAAGATCGACAAGGCAATTATCGGGTGTGATGAAGGCGAATTTTGATGCCTTGAACTGGGGCAGCTCCAGGATTTTCGCCGTCGCGGCTTCCGAATTCTCAAAGTCCGGTATGACTTCGGCGAAGTTGAGGTGAAAACGCGTATCCGGCCTTGCTACCTGTCTGAGCTTTGACCAGATTCGCTCGCGAACAATCTTGGAAGTCGACATTTCATCCTGCCTGTTTCATCGTTTCACAATAATGAAACAGCGGTTTCATAAGCGCAAGACGTGTGTTAAAAGTTTTTTCGACCGGAGGATCGAACTCGTACATGGCATCACGTCTCGTATTACGCATCCAGGAACACTATGCGCGGCTGACCGCCGGCGAACAGAAACTGGCGCAGCTTCTACTCAACCGGGAAGACGACATCCTCACGCATTCGGCGACCGAGATTGCTGAAATGGCCGGGGTGTCGAAGGCGACGGCCGCACGGTTCTTCCAGCATCTTGGCTATGCCGACTTCAACGAGGTCAGGCTGCAAGCGCGCGACGAGCGCAACCGCACCGAGCCTTACGGCTATTCGGTCGGCGGATCCGAGCAGATCGCGCTCGGCAAGACCGTCGGCACGCATCTGGAACTGGAACTTAAGAACCTCACCAAGACCTTCGAGGAATTGCGCTCCGACCGCGTAAGAGAAGCCGCCGAGCATATCCACGAGGCGCCGCGGCTCTGGGTTCTCGGGCTAGGCATGGAGGAGGGGCTGGCACGCTATGCAAGGCTGATGTTCGCCCGGCTGCGCCACAGCGTCATGATTCTCGGGGTCAATCAGGGATCATGGGCGGAAGACCTCGCCATGACCGGGCCTCGGGATGCACTGCTTTTGATCACGCTGCCGCCGGCGCCGAAGCTGCTTGCCTCGATGCTGAGTTATGCGCAAGCAACCCCGATGAGCGTCGTCACGATCACAGACCGCATTTATGCCGCGCAGGCTCAGCGTTATTCGAAGGTCGTGTTGCCTTGCCATGTCTCCAGCTTTGGTCTCGGACCCTCGCATACGACGATCGTCAGCGCGATCCGGCTCCTGGCCTTGACCTATGCCGCGCATGCTGGCCGCTCGGCCACACAGCGCACCGACATCATCGCCGGCATCCATGAGGAGCTGGGCGATCTGGAATGAAGGTCTCCGCAGAGGAAGCCCTATTTGGGCATATGCGCCTTGACCACTGTTTGGCACTGCGGCGTCAGGTCGTTCAGATGCTCGGCTAGGCACTCGATGATGCGGCCGCCGCCGGGCTGCACGCTTGGGCAAAATTTCTCGAAATCGGCCTGGCAGGCAGTGCGCTCGGCTGCCGTTTGCGCCAGCGCGGCATGCGGCAATGACAGGGCTGCAAGGAAGAACAAGCTTAGCATCTTTCGCATGATAGACTCCCCTGAATATAAGTAGTAATAAACGGCTAACTTCCACAATAACACAATTCAAACTATAGTTGGAAGTATTTGGAGGGGTCGAATGCTTTTGGCGTCGGGTAAAGCCCGGCATGCCGCGGGGTTGCTCGCCGTTGCGGTCCTGCTGGCTGCATGCCGTGAGGAAAATGCCTATGTGCCGCCACCGCCACCCAAGGTGGAGGTCGCACTGCCGCTGAAACAGACCGTCACGCCATATCTCTACGCCACCGGCAACACTGCGGCGATCAATACGACAACGCTGGTGGCGCGTGTGTCGGGCTTTGTCCAGGAGATCGACTACAAGGACGGGGACGAGGTCAAGTCAGGCAGCCGCCTGTTCCTGATCGAGCCTCAGCCCTACCAATTGGCCCTCGAACAGGCCCAGGCCGGGCAAGGTTCGGCAGATGCTTCAGCCAAGCAATCCGGCGCGGAGCTCAAACGGCAGCAGGAGTTGCTCGCCCAAAAGGTGATTTCGGCGTCTACCCTCGACGAGGCATCCGCCGCCGCCGCCGTCGACGTCGCTAAGCAGCAGCAGTCAGCCGTAGACGTCAAGCAAGCCCAGCTCAATCTCAGCTACACCGAGGTGAAAGCGCCGTTCGACGGCATCGTCACCGCTCGCCAGGTGTCGATCGGCCAGCTTGTCGGCGCAGGCAGCACGACGACGCTCGCGACAATCGTTCAGCTCGATCCGATCTATGTAGACTTTACCATCGGCGAGCAGGATGTATTGCGCATCCGCGCCGGCATGGCAAAGCGCGGAATGTCCGCGCAGGATCTCAAGAAAGTGCCGGTAGAAATCGGCTTGCAGGACGAGACGGACTATCCTCACAAGGGAACGCTGGATTACGCCGCGCCCGAGTTGACGGCATCCACGGGCACGCTTGCCGTGCGCGCGGTGCTACCCAATCAGGGCCGCCCCATCCTGCCGGGCTATTTCGTCCGCGTAAGGGTGCCGCTCGGCGAAGAGCCCGACATGCTGCTCGTTCCGGATCGGGCGATCGGCAGCGACCAGGGTGGCCGCTATGTGCTGGTGGCCGGGAAGGACGATGTCGTCGAGCAGCACACGGTCGGGATCGGCCAGCTCGTGGGAAATCTCCGCGTGGTTACCTCCGGCGTCACGGCGGATGACCGCGTCGTCGTCTCCGGCCTGCTGACGGCTATTCCCGGGCAGAAGATCGAACCGCAGACGAAGGCGCTCGAGGCAGCCGCGACGGATGGCCCAGTCCAATGATCTCCAAGTTCTTCATCGAGCGGCCCGTCCTGGCAAACGTCATTGCCATCCTCACGCTCGTCGTCGGCATCGTCTCGCTCTTTGCCTTGCCGGTCGCGCAATATCCGAACGTGGTGCCGCCGACCGTTTCGGTGACCACCCGCTATCCGGGCGCGAGCGCCCGCACCGGCATCGACACGGTGGCGCTGCCGATCGAGCAGCAGGTCAACGGCGTCGAAGGCATGATCTACATGCAGTCCTTTGCCGCCTCGGATGGCAGCTACAATCTTACAGTCACCTTCGCCATCGGCACGGATCTCGATCAGGCGCAGGTGCTGGTGCAGAACCGCGTGTCTGCCGCCCTGGCCAGTCTGCCACAGGCCGTGCAGGTGCAGGGCGTTGTCGTGCAGAAGAAATCGACCGCGATCCTCGAGATCGTGACGCTCACTTCGCCGGAAGGCAAATATGACAGCCTCTTTCTCAGCAACTACGCAACCATCCGTCTGAAGGACGAGCTTGCCCGGTTGCCCGGCGTTGGCAACATCAATGTGTTTGGCGCCGGGCAGTATTCCATGCGCGTCTGGCTCGATCCCGAGAAGATGAGGGCGCGCGGCCTGACCGCCCAGGACGTGATCCAGGCGCTGGGACAGCAAAGTGAGCAGGTCACCGCGGGCCAGGTTGGTGCGCCGCCCGCGCCCGACAACCAGTCCTTCCAATACACGATCGAAGTGCAGAGCCGGCTCGACGATCCCGATCAGTTCGGTGCTGTGGTCGTCAAGACCGGCACTGCCGGCGACCTGACACGCGTGCGCGACGTCGGCCGCGTCGAGCTCGGCGCCCAGACCTACGGCCAGTTCTTCACGGTCGATGACCAGCCGGCGGCGGGCATGGCCATTTTCCTGTCGCCGGGCGCCAATGCGCTTGACGTTGCCGGAAGGGTCGAGGCCAGGATGAAGGAACTGGCGGGCGAGTTTCCGCAGGGCATGGTGTATTCGATCCCCTTCAACACCACGATCTTCGTCAGCCAGGCGATTCACGAGGTCTACAAGACGCTGATCGAAGCGGCCGTGCTGGTGCTCATCGTCATCCTCGTTTTCCTGCAGGATTGGCGGGCGATGCTGGTGCCGGCAACGACCGTGCCGGTGACGATCATCGGCGCGTTCGCGGCGATGGCAGCGCTCGGCTTTTCCGTCAATCTTTCGACGCTCTTCGCCATCGTGCTCGCAATAGGCATCGTCGTCGACGATGCCATCGTCGTGGTCGAGGGTGCCAGCCACAATTTGGAGCGCGGCATGTCGAGCCATGACGCGGCGATTGCGGCCATGAAAACGCTATTCGGGCCGATCATCGGCATCACGCTCGTTTTGATGGCGGTGTTCCTGCCGGCGTCATTCCTGCAAGGGCTCACAGGCGAAATCTACGCGCAGTTCGCGCTGGTGATTGCGGCCACCGCGCTGATAAGCGCCATCAATGCGGCGACGCTGAAGCCGACCCAGTGCGCACTCTGGCTCAGGCCTCCAGTGCCACCGGACCAGCGCAACTTCTCTTATCGTGGCTTCAACGCCATCTACCAGCGCATTGAGAATGGCTACGCCCGATTGATCGGCGCCATGGTGCGGCACAGCGCCATGATGGGCGTGATCGCGCTCCTCATCATCGGCGCGGCCGGCTATGGCATGTCGCGGGTCGCAACGGGCTTCATTCCGATCGAAGACCAGGGCTATCTGCTCGCCTCCGTGCAGTTGCCCGATGGCGCAGCACTGGGGCGTACGCAGGAGACGTTGAAGCAGATTTCGAAGATCGCCAAGGCGACCCCCGGCGTCGACCAGGTCGTGACGATCGCCGGCATCTCGGCTCTCGACAACAACTCCTCGCTTGCCAATGCCGGCGTTGCCTACATCATCCTCAAGGACTGGAGCCTGCGCGGCAAGGGCGAGGATCTTGCCTCGCTCTACGCCACGCTCAACGCAAGCCTTTCCGACATGGCGGACGGGCGTGTTCTGGTGCTGCCGCCGCCGCCGATCCAGGGCATCGGCAACGCCGCCGGTTTCACCATGCAGGTCGAGCTTCGCGACGGCAGCTTCGACCTTGCCAAGCTGCAGGGTTCAGCCAATGCCATGGTAAAGACGGCGGAAACGCAGTCGGGTATCCAGCGCGTATCGGCCACCTTCCGCGCCAACGTTCCGCAATACACCGTCAATATTGACCGCGAGAAAGTGCAGAATCTCGGGCTGACCACGGACGCGGTCTTCCAGACGCTCGCCGGCTATCTCGGCTCCAGCTATGTCAGCCAGTTCAACAAATTCGGACGCGTGTTCCAGATCTACGTGCAGGGCGATTCACAGTTCCGCCGGTCGCCCGAGGATATCGGCAGCCTGACGGTGCGCAACCAGAACGGCGACATGATCCCACTCGGGACCTTGCTGACTGTCACGCCGAGCATCGGCCCCTCACTCATCAGTCTCTACAATCTTTACCCGTCAGCATCGATCATAGGCGTGCAGGCGTCGGATTTCTCGTCGGGCCAGGCGATAAAGCTGATGGAGGAGATTGCGGCTGACACTTTGCCGAGCGGCACCGGCTTCGAGTGGACCGCGCTGTCTTTCCAGGAGAAACTCGTCACAGACCAGATCTATCTGGTGTTCGCTCTGGCGCTTCTGCTCGTCTATCTCGTTCTTGCAGGCCAGTATGAGAGCTGGTTCGCGCCGATCGCAGTCCTGCTCGCCGCGCCATTGTCACTGATAGGTCCGGTTCTGGTCCTCAATGGCATCGGCATAGCCAATAATCTCTATGTCCAGATCGGCTTGATCCTGCTCATTGCCTTGTCGGCCAAGAATGCGATCCTGATTGTCGAAGTCGCTCGTGACTTGCGCGCGGCCGGAACACCCATCGTGGAAGCGGCAATCGAGGCGGCGCGCAACCGCTTCCGGCCCATCCTGATGACGTCCTTCGCCTTCATCCTCGGCGTCGCACCTCTGGTGGTGGCGACGGGCGCTGGCGCCAGCGCCCGCAGGTCGATCGGCATCACGGTCTTTTCCGGCATGATAGCCTCGACCTGCCTTGCCATTCTCTTCGTGCCCTCGCTGTTCGTGATCCTTCAGCGCTTCGAGGAATGGCGCGCGCGCAGGAATAAACGGGAGGTCAGCAGCGTGACGCCAAGCTGAGAGTCATCCGCGCTGGATGGTCAGCTTCACGCGCAACCCCTTGTCGCCCTGCTCAAACTGCAAACCCCCGCCATGCTGCTCGGCGATAGTCGAGGCAATGGTCAGGCCCAGCCCGAAGCCTTCCGTCATGACGCTGTTTCGGCCGCGCTGGAATGGAGCCACGAGCTTTTCGATATCCCCAAGGCAAACCCGGCCGCCCTCGTCCTCGACCTCGATCGTGGCCATGGCTGATGTTGCATTAAGCCGGACTGTCGCACGACGTCCGTATTTCAGGGCATTCTCGACAAGGTTGACGATAGCCCTCTGCAGGGACATCGGCCGGGCGATGACCAGGAGACGACGTTCGTCGGGGAGCGTTCTGTGGCCCTTGCTCGACATGAACACCGATGCCGCCGTTTCGATAACCTCGGGCTGATGCGTTTCCAACTCAACAGGACGGTCAAGATCCTGATAGTCGGCGACCAGCGCCTCGATGAGTGCGGTCAGAGATAGCCGGCGTGGTTCCTCATCGCTCAACTCGGACCGTGTGAAGGCCAACACGCTCTCGATCATACCGATCATCTGGTCAATGTCCGCATCGAGCCGCCGCCGCAGCTCGCCGTCAACGATCAAGGCGGCGCGCAACCGCAGACGCGTGGCAGGGGCACCCAAGTCGTGACTGACGCCGGAAAGCACCTCGGCCCGCTTGAACAGATGCGCACGTTCCTTTTCCATGTACGAATTGACCGCACTTACGATTTCTCGCAATTCCGCCGGACCATGCTCGACATAGCTGTCCGGGCCACCGACCCGGCGGCGGCTTCGCAATGCTTCAGCGAAAGAGCGAAACTTCTGCGACGTATCTGCGACACTGGTGAGGATGGCAGCGAGGCTAAGCACCGCGATGAAGGCGGCAACCAACCGGAAGTCACGCGGCGCAGCGGCGCAACTCCAGACCGCGCCTCCCTGGAGGCGGAACCAGTTTCCTTGGGCGTTTTTCGCGAGCACAAGGGAGTCGCTGCAGTAAGTGGCAAGGAGTTTGGTGATGACAGCCAGCTTTTCAGCTGGAGGCAGATTTTCGCGTACCTCCAGATCGGCCACCGGATAGCGTATTTCAGGCGAAATGATAGCCAGTGACATAATTCGCCTGGAAACATCGACAGGCACCGGCTCGCGAATGGTAACGACCGTCACCAGCGAAGGCTGAGGTACACCGCTGACGCTGGCGAAGTTTCCCTTGTCCGCTATGGCCGCATCGGCAGGTCCCAGCGCCTTGATGGTGATGCCGTCAACACTGGATTGGCCATCCTGCAATGCTGCAAAGAGGCGAAAGCCCGTGGCGAAAGCGCCAGCAAGGTGGCGTTTCCACGCCCCATGCGACTCGTACCATAGAACACCGGCCAAAAGGCCTGATGCAAAGGCCGCTACGGTCCACAGCATTACCGTGGTCCGCAAGGTAGGAGACAGCCGCACCTCAGCTGTCCATGCGCTCGACATCGACGCCGAAGATATAGCCGACACCGCGCTCGGTCCGCAGCAACTGGGGATGCTTCGGATTGCTTTCGATCTTTGAGCGCAGCCGCCCGACCAGCACGTCGATCGCCCGGCCTTGTGCCTCGGAATTGATATTGCCGTCGCCTGTTACGTCGAGCGCTGCGGCGATCTCGTCGCGGGTGAGGGGAACATGCGCATTTGCCAGAAGCACCTTCAACAGGCGGGTCTCACGGCGCGACAGCATTATCTGATAGCCGGCCGGCGAGTAGATTTCATCGCGTTTGCTGTCATAGAGCCAGCCGGCAAAGCGCCACGTTCCTGTCGCGCGGCGGTATGCCAATGAGGGACTGCGACGGGTCCGGCGCAGAACCGCTCGCACGCGGGCCAGCAGCAAGTCCGGATTGAAGGGCTTGGGCACATAGTCGTCTGCGCCGACGGCATAGCCGGCCATGAGATGCTGGTCGGCCGACAGCGCCGAAACCAGGATGATAGGCAGTTCCTGTTCGCTGCGCAGCCGCTCGCAAATTCCCACGCCGTTCTCCTGCCCCAGCATCACGTCGAGCAGAATCAAGTCGATGCGACCCTTGTCGAGTTCTGAACGGATGTCTGATTCGGAGGCCGCAGCCAGCGCGATGAAGCCATGCTTCTGCAGAAACACCACCATCATGTCGCGCATATCGACATCGTCGTCGACAACCAAAAGCCTTGGGATCGCCATTGGCCGTTCCTCCACAACCGATGCCACGTCTCGCCTTTTCCATACACCAGAGGATCGGCGGTTTGTAACGCCTTGTAACAGGCGAGGGGAGAATTTGGGGGACAAAACGGACGATCTACCCTGCTCGTTGTAGCCCTCGGACACTGCCGTTCTATGGTAGGCGGCCGCGCCTTTCGATGCGGCAGATATTGGGAGGCAAGTCTATGAAACACCTCACCGCGTCGGCGGTCCTGGTCGCGGCTGTGTTGACGGGCGGCTCCGTCGCAGCAGAGCCTCAGGCCGAAGTCCTGCACTGGTGGACGTCGGGCGGTGAAGCGAAGTCGGTTGCCTTGCTCCAGGAGGAATTTGCGGGCCGTGGCGGCACCTGGATCGACATGCCCGTTGCCGGTGGCGGCGGCGACGCAGCGATGACCGCGCTGAGGGCGCGGGTCCTGGCTCGGAATCCGCCGACGGCCGTGCAACTGAAGGGCCCGGCAATCCAGGAATGGTACGAGGAGGGTGCGCTCGCCGACATCTCGGGCGTCGCTGAGGAGCAGCATTGGGCCGATGTCCTGCCGGAATCGATCGCCGCGCATATGAAGTGTGACGGCCACTGGTGCGCAGCTCCGGTCAATGTGCACCGGGTAGACTTTATCTGGGCCAATGCCGCTATCCTGGAGCAGAACGGCATCAAAATGCCGACGACCTGGGAGGAATTCAATGCGGCGGCCGAGAAGCTGAAGGCCGCCGGCGTTACCCCCTTGGCTCACGGCGGCCAGGCTTGGCAGGACGCCACCGTGTTCGAGACGGTGGTGCTGGGGATAGGTGGATCGGCCTTCTACCGGAAGGCGCTGGTCGATCTGGACCCTGAAACGCTGACCTCGGACACGATGAAAGCCGTGTTCGATGAAATGAGAATCTTGCGCGGTTTTGTCGACAGCAATTTTTCAGGACGCGACTGGAACCTTGCCACCGCGATGGTGATGAACGGCGAAGCTGCCTTCCAGATCATGGGTGATTGGGCCAAGGGCGAGTTCCTTGCTGCCGGCAAGAAACCGGGCAAGGATTTCCTGTGCGCGCCTACGCCCGGTCAGGGGTTTCTCTACAACGTCGACAGTTTTGCAATATTCAATGTCGAGGGCGAGGACAAGAAGCAGGGACAGAACCTTCTGGCAGAGCTGATCGTCGGCCCGTCCTTCCAGGAAACGTTCAACCTGAACAAGGGATCGATCCCGGTTCGAACCGACGTTAGCCTCGACAAGTTCGACATGTGCGCACATCTCTCGGCCGGGGATATGGCTGCTGCCGCGAAAAGCGGCTCCCTGCTTCCCTCCTATGCCCACGGCATGGCCTTGCGTGGCGCTCAGGCTGGGGCGATCACAGATGTTGTCACGGCTCATTTCAATTCGGACATGACATCGGAAGACGCGGTGAAGATGCTGGCCGAAGCGATCGCCAACTCTATGTAGCGACGACTTGCACTCAGCTCGGCAAGCCCATGCGGTGCCGAGCGGGTTTTGTTTTTGAGTGAGACTTTTCATGGCCGACTGGCTCGAACGGCACGTGCCGAAGATCATTGTCGCACCGACCTTTGCAGCGGTTCTGGTGTTCGTTTACGGCTTCATAGGCTGGACGGCCTGGGTGTCGCTTACGCGGTCGCGGTTGCTGCCGAACTACGAATTCGATGGGTTCATCCAATATGAAAGGCTGTTCGAGGCCGCGCGTTGGTACACGGCAATGAACAACCTCTACATCTTCGGTGCGCTGTTCATTGTGCTGTCAATGATCATCGGCTTGGGATTGGCGATCTTGCTGGACCAGCGCATACGCGCCGAGGGCGTGCTGCGAACCATCTATCTCTACCCGATGGCGCTGTCGATGATCGTCACCGGCATCGCCTGGAAGTGGATACTGAACCCAGGCCTCGGTTTGGAGTCGATGGTGAAGGGGTGGGGCTTCGAAAGCTTCTCTTTCAACTGGCTCGTCGACCCGAAGATGGCCATATTCACCGTTGTCCTGGCCGCAGTCTGGCAGGCCTCGGGTTTCGTAATGGCGCTGTTTCTGGCAGGTCTCCGTTCGGTGGATGAGGAGATCATCAAGGCGGCGCAGGTCGACGGCATTCCGACCTGGCGTATCTACACCGCCATCATCATCCCTTCGATGACGCCAATCTTTCTGTCGGCCTTCATCGTGCTGGTCCACCTGGCGATCAAGAGCTTCGACCTGATCATCGCGTTGACCGGGGGCGGCCCGGGCTATGCCACCGATATGCCTGCTACCTATATGTACACGATGGCCTTCTCGCGCGGCAACCTCGGCCAGGCAGCATCGTCCGCTGTGGTCATGATGATGGTCGTCTTCGCGATCATCGTGCCATACCTCTATTCAGAGCTCAGGGCCAAATATGACTGAGCAGGTCCTCGCTTTCACCTTGCCGGCGGTCCGCAGCCGACAGGCCCGGATTGGCCGCGTTGCGCTTCGCTGGGGTCTCCATGCGATGCTTGTGCTGTTTGCGCTGTATTACCTCATGCCGCTTTTTGCCATGGTCACCACTTCGCTCAAGAGCCTCGAGGAAATTCGAACGGGCAGTCTCATTTCGCTGCCACGGCAGATTACCTTTGACGCGTGGAGGACCGCCTGGTCGAGTGCCTGCACAGGCATTCAGTGCGAGGGACTGCGGCCGTTCTTCTGGAACTCGTTGCTGATGACGGTACCAGCCGTGATCATTTCAACCGTGATAGGGGCGATCAACGGCTATGTCTTCGCACATTGGCGCTTCCACGGCGCCAACCTGTTCTTCGCACTCATGCTGCTGGGCTGCTTCATTCCGTTCCAGGTCGTAATCCTGCCGATGGCGCGGATGCTGGGCCTGATGGGACTGGCTGGCACTCTCCCAGGGTTGATCCTTGTGCATGTGATCTACGGCGTCGCCTTCACAACGCTGTTTTTCCGGAACTACTATATTACCGTCCCGCGCGAGTTGGTTCGTGCCGCCAAGATCGATGGCGCCGGTTTCTTCCGTATCTTCTGGTCGATCTTTCTACCCTTGTCGCTGCCGATCATCGTTGTCACCATCATCTGGCAGTTCACCCAGATCTGGAACGACTTCCTGTTCGGCATATCGTTCAGCCAATCGGGTTCGCAGCCGGTTACTGTTGCTCTGAACAACATCGTCAATTCGACGACCGGGGTTAAGGAATATAACGTCGACATGGCCGCGGCGATCATCGCGGCTCTTCCAACGCTTCTCGTCTACATCGTCGCCGGCAAGTATTTCATACGCGGTCTGACCGCGGGTTCCGTCAAGGGGTAACAGTCATGGCGCCGATCCTCGAAATCCGCCGCGCATACAAAAACTTCGGTTCCGCCGAAATCCTCAAGGACATCAATATCGCGGTCCAGCCGGGAGAATTTCTCGTACTCGTCGGTCCTTCAGGTTGCGGCAAATCCACCCTGCTGAACTGCATCGCGGGCCTGGAGAACACGACCTCGGGTGCGATCTTTATCGGCGGTCAGGACATGAAGGGTGTGAGCCCGCGGGACCGGAACATTGCAATGGTGTTCCAGTCCTATGCCCTTTATCCAACGATGTCGGTGGCCAAGAACATCACCTTCGGCATGCGGGTGCGCGGCGTCGACCAGGCAACGAAGGAGCGCAAATTGCGCGAGGTGGCAGGGCAGTTGCAAATCGAGCAACTACTCGACCGGCGGCCGGCGCAGCTGTCGGGAGGCCAGCGGCAGCGAGTGGCGATGGGACGGGCGCTTGTACGCGACCCGGCCCTCTTTCTCTTCGATGAGCCGCTGTCGAACCTCGATGCCAAACTCCGCGTCGAGATGCGGTCCGAGATCAAGAAGCTTCATCAGTGGCTCGGGCGCTCGATGGTCTACGTTACCCATGACCAGATCGAGGCGATGACACTCGCTTCGAAAATCGCCGTCATGAAGGGTGGCGTGATACAGCAGGTTGGCACGCCGTCGCAGATCTACAACAGGCCCGCCAACATTTTCGTGGCGGATTTCATGGGTTCGCCGGCGATGAACTTTATTCCCGCCCGTGTGTACCGCGACGGCGCCTGCGCCAAGGTCGAGATCGCGCGGCCGGGGCACGCGCCTTTGGTGTTGAACCATCCTGCCGCCAGAGATTTGCCGGACGACGTTATCGTCGGATTGCGCCCTGAGGACATTACCGAAGCGGGCTTCCGGCCGGGCAGCGAAGTGCAGACTGTCGAGTGCATGATAGATACCGTGGAGCCGGCAGGGGCAGACACCTATGTGATCTCGCATCTGGGTGGCCGGCAGCTAACTGCGCGACTGCATTCTGATACGAAGGCTCGACCGGGAAATACGCTGCCGCTGGCCTTCGATCTCAACAAGATTTCCTACTTCCGGCCCGAGTCCGGCGAAAGGCTGAATTGACCCTCTGGCTCGTCGCAGGCGAGGCGTTCAGAGACCCAACCGGCGAGATTGTAACGTAACGTAACGTGCCGGTCGAAAATCAGCACCACTCTCTCCCAAGGCGAGACACTCGCCGTTGAAAGACGAGGAAAGTTCCCCACAATGACAAGGTGGGTCGCATGCTATCGGCCCATGGGAGGACATGATGGCATACATAAAGGCGAGCCTTCTCGCCCTGCATATTTTTGTTGCCGCGTCGCTGTCGGCGGGCGCGGCGTTTGCACAGGACGCTGGACAAGCCGGTTTGAAGGCCGGCGCCGGGATGGTCGATATCACCCCGGCCGTCGAAGACCTGCCCAAGCCGCTGACCTCGATCCACGATCATATCTTCGCGCGAGCGTTGATCGTGGAAAGCGGCGGCCAGCGGGCGGTTATCGCCGTGGCCGAGGTTCCGGCCATTGCTGCGGATATCTATGGCGCTCTCGTTCAACAGATATCGGACCAGTTCCACGTTCCCGTGACGCAGGTGATGCTGGGGACGACGCACACACACAACTCATTGCGCGTAGCGCCGCCCGGGAATTCGCCGATACCGACTTCCGAGACCTTTACGGCGGCAGTGAAGGCGGGCGTTATCGAAGCGATCCGCAAGGCTGAGGCCGATCTCCAGCCTGCGCGCTCCGGCTACGACAGCGGTAGCGTCAGCCTGGTTCTGGGCCGCGACGAATGGTCGAAGAAGCAGCACCGGTACATCGACGGCATCGACCGTACCGGACTTGAGGCAGTCGACCAGACGCTCGGTGTGCACAAGTTCGAAAGTCTCGATGGCAGGCCGATTGCCGTGGTGCTGAACTACGGCATCGAGCCCGTGGTCTACGAGCCTGCAAAGACCGAGATCAGCGGTGACGTGCCCGGCGTGACCTCGCGTTACATCGAGGACGCCCTGGGTGGCAAGGCAGTGGCTCTGTTCACGGTCGGCTCGCCGGCGACGCCTGCCTACCGCGTCTGGTTCGACGAGGATCCGAGCCGTACCGCCAAGACCGCCGAGAGGATCATGGATGCGATGGGCGTTATCCTCGGCGAGGAGGCGCTGGCCCGCATGTCGCGCATCGAGAGTTCGGATGCGGCACTTCCGATCTTTGCCGTCAGTGACAGCCTGACCTGCCCCGGCAAGCAGACGACCCCGCGAAACCTTCGAACCATGTGCGCATACACCGAGGGTTCGGAGCTCCCGGCCTGTGATTTCGTCGATGCGCCATTCAACGATGTGACCCTGACGATGGGCGTGCTGAGACTGGGCGACGTCGCCTATGTAACGGCGGACGGAAATGTCGTGCCGCGGCTGTGGGACAAGTTGCGGCTGACGTCGCCCCTTAAGAACACGCTCTTTGTCGGCACCAATTTTGGCCCGTTCCGCTTCGTCGTGGATGATGCCGCCTATGCGCTGAGAACGTATCCCGCCACCGACACCCGCGCGGCGGTGGGATGTGCCGAACAGGGTTTCCTGTCCGGCGCCCTGGGATTGATCGAACAATCCCGCTGAGACTGCGCCGGCCGTCTGCGGCGGTCGGCATCCCCAAAACGAAACTGTGACCCAGGAGGAGAATTTCACGATGGCTGTACTGAGAAACCTGCCCTATGCGGCGCTGGTCGCCTTGACGTTCGGCAGCGCACTGCCCGCCGCCACGCTAGCACAGGACGCACCTTTCGTTGCCACAGCCAATAAGGGTGCGGTTACCGTTGCCCAAGGCGATTTGCTGGGTTTTGTCGACAACGGAATATACACTTACCGCGGTGTTCCTTATGCAAAGGCTGCGCGCTTCATGGCGCCGGAAGCTCCCGATAAGTGGGAGGGACTTCGCCTCGCCATGAACTATGGCGAGATCTGCCCCTATCCGACAATGACTGCCGTCGCCAATGACGAGCAATTCAACCCCCATCGCTACTTGCCGGAAAACGAGGCCTGCCAGTTTCTGAACATCTGGACGCCAGGGGTCAAAGACGGCGCGAAACGGCCGGTCATGGTGTGGCTGCACGGGGGTGGTTTCACCAATGGCTCATCGATCGAGGGCACCAGCTACGAAGGCGCCAATCTCGCGCGCTCCGGCGACGTTGTCGTCGTGTCGCTGAACCACCGGCTGAACATCCTGGGTACGCTCGACCTGTCGGCCTATGGCGAG
Source organism: Mesorhizobium sp. YR577 (assembly GCF_900116595.1). Lineage (NCBI taxonomy): Bacteria > Pseudomonadati > Pseudomonadota > Alphaproteobacteria > Hyphomicrobiales > Phyllobacteriaceae > Mesorhizobium > Mesorhizobium sp. YR577. Next base: position 248,473 of record NZ_FPBI01000009.1, read on the forward strand.
CGTTATTCCAAGTCGGCCAATACGGGCATGCGCGACATCGTGGCGGCGCTGGAATGGGTCCAGGCCAATATCGCTCAATTCGGCGGTGATCCCGAAAACGTCACCGTCTTTGGCCAATCCGGCGGTGGCGGCAAAGTGCGCTTTCTCATGGGGACGCCTTCGGCCGTCGATCTGTTCGACAAGTCGGTGGTTCAGTCCGGCGCCTCCGGTGTGGTCGCGATGCCCCAGGATCTGGCCCGCGCAATTTCCGAGCGGACTGTGGCCAATCTGGGCCTGACGGCCGAAACCATCGAGCAGATCGAGACGGTTCCTTACGACCAGCTTCTCGCGGCCGGCGATAAAGCACTCAAGCAGGTCGAAGAAGCGGGGCTTGCCAAAGGTGTTGGTTGGCGCCCGGTGATCGACGGCGGCTTCATGCCCGAGGATCCGGTCACGGTCGGCTGGGCCAAGTTCTCCGCCGACAAGCCGCTGCTGATCGGTAACGTGCTGCATGAGAACGGAACGATCATTGGCAACAAGCCTGATCTCCTGTTCGCCGACAACATGAACGCCTGGACGCCCGAGCACACCACCGAGAAGCTCGCCGAGCGCTTCGGTGACAAAGCCGAGGCGATGACCGCGGCCTGGAAGGAGGCCTATCCCGGGCGCCAGCTCTCTGAGCTCTATTTCTGGGATTCGACGCGGCGTCAGGGCGTGGTCGATATGGCCGAACTGAAGGCCGGCAATAGCAAGGCGCCGGTTTATTCCTACGTCTTCGCCTGGAACTCGCCGGTGCTCGACGGTATCGGCGGCGCCTGGCACGTGTCGGAGGTTCCGCATGTGTTCAACAACATCGACCTTGTCCCGCAGGTGACGGGCGGCGGAGCGGATGCCAAGGCGATGGCTCGTGCCGTGAGTCAGGCCTGGGTGCACTTCGCCCGGGACGGCAATCCGAACCATCCCGGTCTGCCGCATTGGCCCGCGTTCACGGGAGAGGGCGGTGCGACGATGATCTTCGACAATTACAGCACCGTACGGGATCACCACGACGACAAATTGCTGGAGATCGTCTCCGGTCGAACAGGCGGCTGAGTTGCCTGATGCCGAAAGACTGTCAAACGAAGTGACCCATCCAGGGATGGGATAAGCGAGGATTGCAGTATGTTAACAGGAACAATCAACGGATCGGTACGCCGATCCGTGGTGAGAGCGTTGATGGCGGGGAGCATGATGCTGGCCGGCCTGATGCCCTGTGCGATTGCCGCACCCGTCGATGTCGTTGAAATTGCTGGCGGCAAGGTGAAGGGCGTTGAAACCGACGTTCCAGACGTTCAGCTGTTCAAGGGCCTTCCGTTTGCAGGCCCGGCCGGTGGCGAAAACCGCTTCCGGCCACCGCAGCCCGTCGAACCCTGGGAGGGCGTGAGGATCGCCGATAGCTGGGGCGATCAGTCGATGCAGGACGTGAAGCTGAATCCCGTCGGGGCATTCTGGGGCGACGAGTTCTACTACGACAACGACTTCATGCCGAAGGCCAGCGAGAATGGTCTGAACCTGAACGTCTTCACGCCAGCAAAGGATGCCGGCGACAAGTTGCCCGTCTACGTCTGGATTCACGGTGGCGGCAATGATCATGGTTACGCTTCGGAGATCGAGTTCTGGGCTTCGAAGCTCGCCGCCAAGGGCATCATCGTGGTGCCGGTGCAGTATCGCCTAGGCGCCTTTGGTTTCCTGTCGTCGGCAGAACTGAGCGCCGAGAGTCCGGAAGGTACTTCAGGCAACCTGGCCCTTCTTGATCTCGTGACTGCACTGGAATGGGTGCGCGACAACATCGAGGGCTTTGGTGGCGATCCTTCGAATGTGACGATAGGCGGCCAATCCGCCGGCTCGCGCAATGTCGGCATGCTGTTGCGCATCCCGAAGGCGCGGGGGCTGTTCCATCGCGCGGTGATGCAAAGCGCCTCCGGCGGGTTGCTCGACACTGATTTCCCCATGCGCATGGCTAAAGAGGCAGAAAATGCTGCATCGCTGGAGAAACTCTTCGGCAAACCGATGAGCTTGGCGGACCTTCGGGCAATCCCGGCAGAGGACTTCGTGACCAAGAGACTGGGCCTCGATGATCAGCTGATGCACTATGCGCTGAAAGCAGCCGTCGGGCAGTTCATCATCGATGATACGCTCATCACGCAGGACTCGGCGAAACTGCTCCGCCCGGGAGCGCTTGACGGCATCGATCTCATGATTGGCGCCAATGCCGACGAGCGCACCTCGACGCAAGGCGACCCCGAAGGGACGATGAACCCGGAGGACTTCGCCAAGTTTCTTGAAAAGACCTACGGAGAGGAGGGAACGCAGGCCTATCAGGCATCCGATCCCACGCACGCCTACCGTCTGCGGCTGCGCGCCGATGCTGACAATCTGCTGCAAACCGCGCTGGTCTCTGCGGAACATGCCAAGGCGAACAGCAAGGATCTTAACGCCTTCGTCTATTACTTCGACAACCCGCCACCCGGACGTAACGCCGAGTTCTACGGTTCTTTCCATTCGGCCGACCTTTGGTATTTCATGAATTCGATGCGTGACCAGCCTGGCCAGCGCCCCTGGACCGACGTCGATCATCGAATGGCCGATACCATGTCGACCTATCTAGCGAATTTCGTGAAATCCGGTGACCCCAACGGTGAAGGTCTTCCGAAATGGCCGCAGCCGGAATCCGGACCGGCGTTTGTCCGCTTCGCAGATGGCTATGCCTATCCAGTCGAAGGAACGCCTCACCCTTCGCGTGATGCAGTGAACCGCAAGGCCGTGCTTGCCAAGTACGGGCTGAGCGAACTGCACCCGCGCCAGTAGCTCGGGCCACCCTGCTAGTTCTCTGGTGGCCAAATGGAACCGCCGTCGCATATGCGTCGGCGGTTCTTTTCCGCTGCTGTTGCTCACGGCTGCGGTACGTCAATTACCGAATGGAGTCATGAATGAACTTTTCCAGGACCGGCCTCGCTCTTGCTGCGATGCTCGCTGTTTTTTCCTTTGCCACGCCGAGTTCGGCGCAAAACGCGCCCGTTGGCGCGTCCGACGTCAAAGTGACCTATATCCGGTTCGGACCGGTCTCCGAAGGCTTCCTGCTGGAGCCGGCGGAGCCTGGCCCGAATTCGCGGGTGGCGATGGTGTTTTCTCATACCAATCGCGACAACTATGGTGAGCGGCCTGGCTGGTTCATGGCACAGCGCGGCTACCGCGTTATGCTGGTGAACTATCGCGGCGACCGCGACGTCGGTGACCCTGCGCCGGAGAACTACCTCCCGAGCATTTCTATGGGCATTTCCCACCTGCGCAGCCTTCCCGGCATCGAGAAGGTCATTCTTCTGGCCCACAGCGGCGGCAGCCATCTCGGTGCGCTTTACCAGAACGTTGCCGAAAATGGCCCCGTCGCCTGCCAGGGACCTGAGAAGGTCTATCCCTGCACTGGCAAGGATCTCGAGAAGCTTGCGCCGGCCGATGGCGTGGTGCTGCTGGACCCGACGCTGGGCGCCGCGCACCAGATGACGGCAATGGACCCGGCGGTGCTTGAAGAGGGCCGCGACCCGGCGCTTGATATGTTCACCGAGGCCAATGGTTTCGTGGCCGGTGGCAAGGCGAACTATTCGCCGGAATTCGCGGCGAAGTTCTATGCTGGCCAGGCCACGCGCAATGCCCAGGTGATTGATGGAGCACTGGAACGGCTAAAGCAAATAGAGGCCGGCAAAGGCGCCTTCAAGAACGATGAACCATTCGTGGTCCGCGGTATAGGCGTCCGGGCCTTGGGCGCGCGGCCCTATCAGACGGACCCGACTTTCCTCGCTCACACCAAGGTGCCGCATTTGCTGCTTCATGCAGACGGGCGAGAGGAAACCGTCATTGTGCCCTCGGTGCGCGAGCCCCTGACAACGCATCCGCGCGATCTCGAGGTGCTGGGATCGATGAATTATGACACCACAGTGCGCAATTTCCTTGCCAATGCGGCGATCCGCACGACCGCAGGCTACGCGGTTACGCCCGACGATATCGTCGGTGTCGATTGGGCCTCGGCCTACAGTTCCACGCCAGGAAATGCAGCAGGGATCACGGTGCCGACATTGGTGTTGACGATGAGCTGCCACTACCTCGTTGTGCCAGGCGAGATCATCTTCGACCGGCTGGCCGCGACCGACAAGGCCTATGCCTCCGTGGAAGGTGCTACCCACGGCTTTGATGCCTGCCGGCCCGAATATGGCGACACCGCCAAGCGAACCTTTGATTTTGTTGACCGCTGGGTGGGTGAGAAGGGCCGCTTCTTGCGCGCGGCGGACCCACGAAAAAGAGAAGGCCCTCTGCCGAAAGACAGAGGGCCCTTTTCTTATGTACTCCGGCCAAGATTAGAGCATTTTCTACTGCGCCATATACTCCGCTGCCAGGTCGGAGAGACCCTGTACGATTCCCTGCTCGGCACAGCCCGGGAGGAGCCGCGTTCCCAGAACCTGGAACGTCTGGTGGCCGAAGGATTCGTCGTCCGGAATATAGCCTGAAAGGGCTCTTCCGTTTGCCAAGGTGACATACATCGTCTTGGAGATCGGCGATCCCTTCTTCACGCCTTGGCCGATCTTTGTGTAGATTTCGGCATTGGTCGTGGCGAGTGCGATGTTGCCTATACCCAGCAGGCCGAAACGAATGTCTACATCCGGCCCAGGCTCATACTGGCCGGCAACACCTTCGCGAGCGTTGTCGAGCCGCTTGCGCCCAGCGCAGGTCAGCGTGTTCTGCTTGCCCCAGATTTTTGGATCATCCTGCAGATCCTTGACGTCGCTCATGACGCGGATGACTTCTTCGCCGAGAATGGTGCCCAATGCCTCCATGTAAGCACCGAGCTGATGCGCGACCACTGGATCAAGCGGACCGTCCGCGACCGTCTTGTTGCGCAACGGCGCCTCGATGTCCTCGCGGATCATCTCGTAGCCGGTGATCTTGGCGCTGCCTTTCGAGGCAAGAGCATTGGTTCCCGTGCGCAACCAGCGCGGGTTCTGGTCGCCCGAGGCGCCCTGGGTGAAGACCGTCACCATGTCGTCGCCGAAGGCCTTCTCGACGTAGCGGCTGGTTGCAGCCGCAAAATCGCCGGAGACAAAACCCGCCAGGTAACCGTTGACCGGATGCATGGCGTAGTTGACGTAAGCTGCGATCGGTTCGCCATCGGCGCCGACAAAAGACAGCACGCCGACGGTCTTGTCTGAAGCCGCGGAAAGATTGGCAGCTTGCGTCCAGCGTTTGGTGTTGCGGCTGACGACGTCGCGATTGACGTTGAGGTAAGCCTCGCCGGTCGCATAGCCGACGCGCGCCGGCCTAAGCTTTGTCATCGCGTCCTTGACCGCGTCCAGCGATACATTGGCTACGAATTCGCTGCCGTAACGGGGTGTGCCGGGAGCGGTGGTTGCGTTCGCTGGCCAGTCGCTGTGAGTATGCGTGGAGGACATGATGATGTTCGCCACGGGAATCTTGAGTTCGTCTGCGATCCGTTGGCTGGCATCTGCCCATACGTCCTCGTTGATGCCGCCGAGGTCTGCACCAATCAGCACTGCCCGGTTGTCGCCATTGTCCATAACGATGGCGCGAAGGTAGAGCTTCTCGTGGTCGAAATCGTTCATCGCCGGAAAATCCGGGCTGGCAGGAGGTGTGATGTCCACACGCGTTGCACCGACGCGCAAGCCTGCGGCGTCTTGAGCGAAGATGGGACCCGAAAGCGACAGCGTCGCCGCGAGCGTTGCCGAAAGCAGCCTTAAGTAAGTCAAGAGTTCCTCCCAGATGGCCAAGATGATGCCGCGGAATCCTCCGGGGTTCCGCATCGTCAGATTGCGCCGCCTGCGGAGCCGCGTTCAACGTTTCAATCCCTTGGCGGCATCCATCAGGGAGGATTATCTGGCAATGATGTTACGCATGGTTACATTTCATCGTCGCATCTGTTTTGTCGAATGCAGGACTAGCTGTGAGAGCCGCCGACAAGACGTTCGGACAGCATTTGGTTATATGGTTCGATTGCGGATAGCTTCCGTGTCGCGAGCATTACAAAAGAGAGAGAAATTTTGGATCTGAGGTTCGGCGTCAAAATCTACGACAACGACTGGTTTCTCCGTCACAGGATGAGCGCCGTCCAGGCGGCCGATCTCCTTGCGCGATGGGGTGTGACCTATGTGATAGCGCAGAGCAAGTTCCTGCCCATGTCGAATTCGGCGGTGGCCAGCGCCGTCACAGACGACGACAGGAAGGCTTATGACGCCCTCGACGACGTAGCCTTCCGGGAGCTTCTGCGCGAAAGGGGCATCGCCTATTTCGCCTGCCTCAACATCTGCTTCGATCCGGCCTTTTCTGCATCGCATCCGGAATTGACAGCCATCGACCAATGGGGGCGCCCGGCGCGGCAGGAGGACTGGTACATCGGCCTGCCACCGGATCGCGAGGAGAATATCGCCCACAAGATCGATCTGCTGCGCCGTGGTGTCGCTGCGCTGAAACCGGATGCTGTGCATCTCGGTTTCATCCGCTGGCCGGGCTTCTGGGAAACCTGGCTGCCGGGGGACCGTCGTGCCGAAAAGCCGGAATATTGCTTCTCCGCCCGCACGGTCGACGCTTTCAATCGTGATCTCGGATTGGCGGTCCCGGCCGACGTTCCCACTGCAGCGGCCCGCATCATCCTGGAACGGCATCGGCAAGCATGGATAGACTGGAAGTGTGCCAGGACCGTTTCAGCCATAGCGCACATCCGGCATGAGCTTGCAGCGGTTCAGGACAGTCTTAAATACTCGATCAACACCTTGCCGTTCTTCCGCACAGACTTCGATAATGCCGTCGAGGAAGTCTTTGGCCAGAACATCGCCACGCTTGCCGGCGTTGTCGATATCTTCGAGGTGATGGCCTATCATCAGATCCTCGCCCGACCGCCGCAATGGCCGGCCGAAGTAACCAATGACATCAGGAAACGCAGTGGAAACGAGGCGATCTGCACCCTGCAGGCGAAAGCACTCTATCTCGAGGGGATGCACGCAGGCCGTGGCCGCAAGAGCGAGCTATCCGCCGCAGAATTCGCACAGGCCTTGAGCGCGCTCGCCGAGTCCAACGCCAGCGGCGTCTGTGTCTTCACTTTCACCGATCTTCTCGACATGCGCGGCAACGAGACAGGACAGGCGATGCTGGCCGCGCTCAAATCCTTCCGAAGCTGAGCGCCTTGGTCTGTCAGATGCTTTCCGGCACCCTGCTTATTGCGGCGAGCAGGCTGGCGCGGGAGAGGTCCGCCTTGCGGAAGGACCCGCTGATTGTTCCGCCCGTCATGATGGCGATGCGGTCGCTAAGATCGAGCAGTTCGTCAAGATCGTCGGATATGACGAGGATGCCGGCACCCTGTTGGGCCGCCAGCCTGATCTGGTTGTGCAACTCGGCCTTGGCGCCGATATCGACACCTGCCGTCGGCTGATCGAGAAGCATGACCTTTGGCCGGGACGCAACGGCACGCGCGACCATGACCTTTTGCGCGTTGCCGCCACTCAACTGGCCGACAATCTTCTTTCGGTCCGGCGGGCGGATCGCGAAGCGCTTGATCATGTCCAGCGCCATGCGCGGGCGGCTGCCCGGGCGAACGATGCCTGCCTTCGAAAGCAGTTTGGCGAGCGAACTCGTCACGATATTGGCTTCGACCGAGGAGGTGAGTGCCAGACCGGACACCTTGCGGTCTTCCGGCACCAGCACCAGTCCGTTACGGACGGCGCGGCCGGGGGTGCGCCTCGTCACGGCCCGCCCGTCAACTGCTACGCTGCCGGTATTGCGCACATCTCCGATCAGCGCCCTGGCGAAACGCGTGCGGCCGGATCCAACCAGTCCCGCCAGTCCGACGATCTCGCCGTGGCGGATCGTAAGATCGGTCGGCGCTCGGCCTTCGATGCTGAGGTTTTTGACCGTGAGCGCTTCCCGCGATTCGTCCGCCAGGCTTTCGCCGGCAGGCGGTGCCGAACTGGCAACGACATCGTGACCGACCAGGAGCTGAGCCAGACTATCGACCGTGTAGGAGGAACCGGCGTTGGTTTCCACGACTGCGCCATCACGCATCACCGTGATGCGGTCGGACAACCGGCAGACCTCATCGAGGAAATGGCTGATATAGACGATGCCGACCTTCTTCTCCGCAGCCATCCTGCGCATGGTCGAGAACAGCAGCTCGCGTTCGGCCGGAGCGAGACGGGCGGTCGGCTCGTCCATCACCAGGATGCGCACATCCTGAGAGCAGGCCCTGACGATCTCCGTCAATTGCTGCGCGCCGACACCAAGCCTGCGCACCGGCATGTCCATGGGTAGAGCGATGCCAAGCTGTTTCGCTTCAAGCTCCGAGCGTTCGCGCAACTGCTTATAGGCGATGGTGCCGGAAACGAGGCCGCGCGGCTCGCGCCCGAGCGCGATGTTTTCCGCAACCGACAGCTCAGGTACCAGCGAAAAGTCCTGATAGATGATGGCGATGCCGCGTTGCAGCGCGTCGCGCGGGGCGCCCAGCCTGATGTCTTCTCCGGCAAGGCGGATGTCGCCAGTATAATCGGCATAGTTTCCGCCGAGCACCTTCATGAGGGTACTCTTGCCGGCCCCGTTGTGGCCGACAAGAGCATGGATTTCACCGGGCTCTAAAGAAAAGTCGACGCCTCGGAGAACCTGCACGCCCGAAAAGCTCTTGCGGATATTGCGCATCTCCAGAAGCATCGACATCGTCCTTGTCTCAGCCGCCCCAGGCCGCGGCATACTCTTCGACGTTCTCCTTGGTTATCGTCGGCAGATCGAGATAGTGGTTGGGCGAGGGGATCTGATCGGCCTTGCCGGCAAACAACAGGATGGCATCTTCGATCGCGACCTTGCCCTGCGGTGCCGGATCCTGGTTGACGGTGCCGTAGACGCTGCCCTTGATGACGGCGTTGCGAACATCCAGCGGATAGTCGCCCAGGATGAACTTCACATCCGTGCGGCCGTTCTCCATGGCGAAGTTCGCGCCGTTCACGCCTTCCGGTCCCTGGTCGACGATAGCGTCGATGGAGCCTTGCGGATATTTGCTGAGATAGTCCTGGGTGATCGCGAGCGCCTTGGAGTTATCCCAGTCGGCAGCCTGCTTCTCCAGGATCGTGATGTCCGGATACTTCTTCAGCGTGTCCATCAGGCCCGCTTCGCGGGCGAGCTGCGCGGACGTGCCGAGCTTGCCGAGGATGTAGGCGATCTTGCCCTTTCCGTCGAGCGCCTTGGCAATGAGGTCGCCCTGGCGTTGGCCGAAGACGAAATCGTCCACGCCGACATAGGTGACTACCTTGGCGCCCGAGCTGGTGTCGGCACTGGTATTAACCGCCATCACCGGGATGTTGGCCGCGTTCGCCTGGCGGATCACCGGCACGATGCCCTTCGGGTCGCTCGGGGCAATCATGATCATGTCGACCTGCTGGGCGAGGAACTGCTGGACGATCGAAATCTGCGTGGCGAGGTCGCCATTGCCGCTCTGGATATCGAGCTGGATGCCGTTCGCGGCGGCCGTCTCGTTCGCGGTCTTGATGAGGTTGGAATAGAAAGGCACGGACGTGTTCCAGATCATGAACCCGATCCGCTTGCCCTGCTGTGCCCTTACGAGGCCGGTGCTTGCCAGCAAGGCGAGGCCGGCGGCGCCTGCCAGTACGGTGCGGCGTGTGTAGTGTGTGTTATGCGTCATGGGTGTTCTCCTCCCTGATGATCAGCGCAACTCGCGCTGCTTGCGTTGATAGCTGTCTAGTCCCACGGCCACGAGGATGACCGCGCCGGTCACGGCGGGTTGCCAGAAGGGCGATACGCCGAGAAGGTTGAGGGCATTGGCGATGATGCCGAGCAGCAACGTGCCGAGCACTGCGCTCCAGACCTGGCCGACGCCGCCGCTGAGCGGCACGCCGCCCACCACGACGGCCGCGATTGCCGTCAGCGGCCAATCGGCAGCACTTGCCGGCTGGCCGATATTGGTCTGACCGAGCAGCACGATGCCCGCGATTGCCGCAAAAAGCCCGCCAAGCGCATAAGTGATCAGGATCACCCGGTCGACATTGATGCCGGCAAGGCGGGCGGCTGTCTTGTTGCCGCCGACGATGTAGATGTAGTGCCCGAGCGTGGTGAACCGCAGGATCGCCCAGGTGACCAGCGCCACCCCTGCGAAGATGATGGTGGGGATCGGGATGGGTCCGATACGGCCGAGGCCGAGTACGGTGAAAGATTCAGGAACGCCATAGACCGGCTGTGCAGCCGTCCCAACGAAGAGGAACCCGGTAACCAGGACCTGCGTCGCAAGCGTCGTGACGAACGGGTTTATGCCGATCTTGGCAATGAAGAAGCCGTTGGCGAGGCCGACCACCAGCCCGAGCAAAAGCGCGACGACGATACCGAGCGGCATTGAGACCTGAACGATGAGTGCCGCGGCCACCACCGACGACATCGCGCCCACTGCACCCACGGAAAGGTCAAAACCGCCCGTGATGATCATCAGCAGCATGCCGCAGGCGACGATGCCGATGATGGAATTGCGCTGCAGCACGTTGGCGAAATTGGCCCAGCTTGCAAAATGCGGCACCATCAGGCTGAAGCCGATCAAGAGCAGCACGAAAATGATCAGCAGCGCATAGCTCGAAAGCGATGCCCACCCCCTGGCGGCTTTTTCCTGCCGTGCGTTGGCGGCGGCGCCGTCGATCGGTGTCATGATAATTGTCCTTCCATATCGCGGGCTGCGCTCACCGTCTGTGTCAGCAGCACATCGGCAGCACGGGCCCGCTCACCTGCGAACAGCAGCGTGCCTATGAGTTCAGCCTGTTCGCCGAGCGAGGCCGGCACCACGCGGACATTTTCGGTCGCGCGTGCAATGGAGAAGCGGCGCATCGCGTCATTGAGCGGTTGAAGCAGGCTGTCGCCGGCGCGCATCAGTTCGCCGCCGACGATGACGAGTTCGGGATTGAAGTAGCTGCAGAGGTGGCCGACATAGCGACCGACCAGCGCGCCCGCGTCCGACACGATCCTGTTGGCGCCGACATCGCCGGCAACGGCCTTGCGCAGCATTTCGTCGGAGGAGATATCCCCATGCGAGATGCTGAGCGCCTTGGCCAGCGCGTTCACCGAGACGATCGCTTCCAGGCACCCGCGGCTGCCGCAACGGCAGACGGCGCCATGCTCGTCCACAACGATATGGCCGAGTTCGCCGGCGATACCGCTTGTACCCCTGAAGACATGCCCGTTGATGACGATGCCCAGCCCAACGCCGACGGACAGAAGCACATAGAGCGCGACTTGCGTTTCACGCGCGGCGCCATAGGTGCTCTCGGCCAGCGCGCCTAGATTGGCGTCGTTGTCCATATAGACGGGAAGGCCCAGACGCTTTGACAAGCCCCCCGTCACATCCGTGCCGACCCACCGCGCGAGGATGGAGCCCGCATGAAGCTCACCCGTGGCTGCATCCACAGGGCCTGGAACACCTATGCCGACAGCTTTGATTTCCGCTCGGTTGATGCCGGATGAGGCGATGATCTTCTCGACATTTTCCGCAGCCAGGTCGAGCGCCTGATCGGCCGGAACATCGATGTCGAAGTCGCAGGAAATCTGTTCGACGATGCGATAGTTTGCATCGGAAATCGCCGCCTTGATGAAAATGCGGCCGAAATCGATGCCGACGAAATAACCTTTGGGCGCGGCGAGCGCGACACGCGTTCCGGGTCTTCCGGCAGCCTTCGCCGTATGGTTGGAAGTGTTCTCTTCCTCGACGAGATTTTCCTCGCTCAGAGCCGTGATCGCGGCCGACATGGTGGAACGGGAAACGCCGAATTTACGCGCAAGCTCGGCACGCGACTGAGGGCCGCTCGTGCTCAGAGCTTCGAGTATGCCGGTACGAAGTCGTGCTTGCGAAGGCGTCATGGACGCGGCTTTCCTCCCATGTTGGCGAGCCTTTGACACACAAGCGCATATATGTCAAATCCGCACAATATATCATTTTAGTTAGTCCAAAATCAAACAAATTAGGGAGGCGTCATGATGGACCAAGTGAGGCTCAAGGCAGGGCTGGTCCTCGCGGGGCCGGACCTTCAATCAATCAGGAATGGCGCGATATTGATCGAGGCTGGGCGCATAGCCGCGGTCGGCGAAGACGGTGCTGTGCCCTGTCCGCCGGGATGCGAGCAGCGCGATCTAGGCGGCGCCACGCTGATGCCGGGCATGATCGATGCCCATATGCACACTTTCGGCGTCGACAGCACCCAGCTCCACCTGCTTGCCACGGAACGCGAGCCCTACCGTGCTGCCCGCGCGCTTTCTGAACTCAAGCGCATGCTCCATGCCGGCTTCACCTCGGCACGCTGTCTCGGATCGACGATCGGGCCCGACGTAAGGCGCGCGATAGACGATGGGTTTGCGGAGGGGCCGCGGCTCAAGGTTGCCGGCGGCTTCATCTCTTCCACCTCGGGCACCTGGGACTCACGTTATGTTTCCCTCTCGGTGGCAAGGTCGAGCGGTGAGGTGGCCGATGGTCCTGCGGGCCTTGTTCAGGCTGTGCGCCAACGTGTGCGGGAAGGGGCCGACTTCATCAAGCTCGGGCTTTCCAAGGGCGGTGTCCACGACCGCTATCATGCCTGGGGCGACGACCCGCTCAACCAGGTTGCGACCTTCAGCCTTGAAGAGGTGAGGGCGGCTGTCGAGGAAGCCCACCGCAACCAGCTTTACGTGAGTGCTCATGCGATCGGCGAGGAGCCGGTAAGGCTCGCTATCGAAGGCGGCGTGGACATCATCGAGCACGGCTACGGGATAACGCCGCAGACGCGCGCGCTGCTGGTGGAACAGAAGAAGATCGTCGTCACCACGATCTCGCAGCTGCATTTCCACCGGGCGGCTTATGACGCCTATCGCTATCCGCAGTGGGAGCGCGACGCCTACGAACGCCACTGGGCCATCATGCAGCGCGATTTCAAGCTCGGCCTCGAGGCCGGCGTGCGCTTTGCGCTCGGCACTGATCTCATCGGGGGCCCCACTCATCCCCTGCACGAGGCGGCCATGGAGTTTCAGCTAGCCGTCGAGTGGGGCATGAGCAAGCATCAGGCGCTTCACGCTGGAACAATGACAGGTGCCGAGGCGCTCGGCATCGCGTCGCAGACGGGCAGCCTCGAGGTAGGAAAGGCCGCCGACATCATAGCGGTCCAGGGCAATCCCTTGCTCGATATTGCGACTCTCGGGAAGCCGCTGCTGGTGGTCAAGGAAGGCCGGACGATCCGCGCCGCGTGATCTCCTGTCTTTTGGATCGCCGAAAATGGCGCCATGACCAGCGAACCGTCTCGATCACCTATCTCGACGTGGCGCTCAGCGAGCGTGAGCCGGTTCCAGGGAACCCTGTTACCTTCGTCTCATTGACTGCTACTGTGATTTCGACGGCTGCAAAAAGCAAAGGCGATATGATCTATGGGAGCGTCCTATACTTGGCTCAATAAGCCCTCCGTTTGGACGGGCGATGCGAGGCATCTTCAGTTGCGCACCGAGCTGGAAACGGATTTCTGGCGCGAAACCTTTTATGGCTTCATCAGGGACAGCGGGCACGCATATCTCACCCCTGTGTCGGGTGATTTCACCGCATCCGTAACCGTCACGGGAGCATACGAAGCGCTCTATGACCAGGCGGGGCTTTTCCTACGGCTGGACGACCATCAGTGGATCAAGGCCGGGATCGAATTCACCGATGGCCTTATGCACTTCAGTGTCGTGGTGACACGCGATGTCTCGGACTGGTCGGTCATACCGCTTCATGGCGTATCTCCCAGCGATGAAATATCGATGCGGCTGACGCGGCATGGAAATGCCGTGCGGGTGCAGTTCTCAACCGGATCGAACACCTGGCAGATGGCTCGCCTCTGTCCCTTCACCGACGCGGACGCACAGATAGGCGTCATGGCCTGCTCCCCGCAGCGTGTTGGCTTCACAGCAGAGTTTCGTGACTTGGCTGTTGGCCCACCGGTATCGCGCCAGCTTCACGCCGATTGATCAGGCGCTGAGGTTCTGCTTGGCGGGCCTGAGCGGCCGGCACGAATTGCGGATCATCAATCGACCCTGCAGCGTCAGCCGGCGCGGCGGTGCATCGCGATTGCCAGAAAGGCGATCCAGCAGCGCGGCGAGAAGGTTGAGAAGACCATCACCTTGCCGACGGAGAAAATCACCAAGGAAAACGCCGAATAGGCCCTCAAGGACAACGATCTTTGATCCAACCGGGATACCTGCGGGCAATGTTTGGCGGGTATCTGTCGCGAGAACATTTTTTGCCACCGAGGATCAGTGGACGACGCCTCAGTTTTCGCCGATCCCGGCCAAATGGCGTGTTCCTACGTCCTGCGTAGCTGCTGTTTCAGCCAGGCAAGTGTGTCCGCGACGCTGTCGATGCAGTAGGTCGCTTGAGTAGGGCCTTGCGGCTTGACGCGTATCGAAATGCCGTCCGCTTCATTGATCGCTTCGAAGCCGTTCTCGTCGGAAGTATCGTCACCCAGGAACACAGGTCGTCTTCCGGTGAATGGTGCGATTTTCAGGAAGCGGCGAATAGCGGCGCCCTTGGCCGCTTCGAGTGGCATCAATTCCACGCCGGCATTGCCGGGGATTGTTCGATAACCCTCGGGCAGCTTGTCCAGCGCCCGGTCGACCAGTTCCGTGGCGCGGGCCAGCAGATGGGGTGCTGCGCGCGTGTGGACGGCCAGGATCGGGCCTTTTCGTTCAATATAGATGTCGCTGCCGGCGAACTCCGCCTCGATCTCAGCCGCAAGAGCGGCGATATCGTCAGGTTCGCCTGCTGCTTTCACTGGGCCGTTCGGCTCCAGCCGATGTTCCAGGCCGTACAGTCCGGCGGCGCGTAGCTTGAGCGGTTGAAAAAGCCTGTCCGCCTGAGCGATCGAGCGACCGGTGATGAAGGCCACCGCTCCGTCCAACTGACGCTCCAGATCGATCAGGAGAGTACGGAGCTCCTCGCTGACGACGACGGCATCGGGATGTGCGGCGTGTTCCAGCAAGGTGCCGTCGATGTCGAGAAACAACGACCATTTGCCTTCGGCCAGATCCGGCACGCGCAGTCTTTCCTGTATGTCCATCATGACGCCCTCTTGCGATCGACTATCGAGACAATGTTGCCGCTTGCGGATGGCGGCTGGTAATCGAAATTTGCCGTGGCGCGATCGATCGCACCGCGTTTGCGCAACCGGGCGGCGTCCAGCAGCATGCTGCCGGCCCATCTGTAGACGTTGTTGTCGCGGACGATGTCGCGCAGGCTTGCCATGCGCCGGCGCTGTTCGTCGGGGCTCATGGTTATGGCTTGAAGCAGCATGTCGCTCATCATCGTCGCGTCGTAGGGATTGACGATCAGCGCCTCCAGAAGTTCGCGCGCGGCACCGGCAAAGGTGCTGAGCAGGAGAACGCCCTGTTCGTCATCGCGCGCGGCTACGAATTCCTTGGCGACGAGGTTCATGCCGTCATGCAGGCTGGTCACCAGGCAGACGTCGGCCGCTCGATAGATCTCATAGACCTGCTCCTGGCTATGATGCTCCGCCACCATTAGTACCGGCTTGTAGCCCTCGCTGCCAAAGCGTTGGTTCAGGTCCTCGGCCCGCTGAAGGCAATCATCGTAGAGCTGCTGGTAGGCCGGCAGTGTGCCGCGGCTGGGCGCTGCAATTTGCAGGACAACCACTTTGCCGATCCATTCCGGATGATGCGTGAACAGTTCCTCCAGCGCCTCGAAGCGATCGAGGATACCCTTCGTGTAGTCGAGACGTTCGACGCCAACGCAAAGTTTCACATCCTCGTCCAGGCCGAACCTGGCGCGTATGTGATCCCGGCATTCGACGACGGGCGGCAGGTTTTCCAGCTGAGCTGGCGGCCATTCGATGGAAATCGGATAGGCATGTACCAGGCTCGTCTGGCCGCCATAGGAGATCGCGGCATCCTCGCGCTCGATGCGGCTTTCGAGAAAGCGATCGACGCTTTCGGTGAAATTATTGCAATGAAACTGGGTATGGAAGCCGATAATCGAGCTGCCGAGAAGCCCATCCAGTATCTGCTCGCGCCACGGACAGATGCTGAAGACCTCGGAATTGGGCCAGGGGATATGCCAGAAGGTGATGACGATGGCCTCCGGCAACCTCTCCCGGATCATGCGCGGCAGGAGTGCAAAATGATAATCCTGCACAAGCACGATCGGGCGCTCATTGCGCGCCTCGGCCACTACCGTGTCGGCAAACTTCCTGTTCACGGCCTCATATGCCTTCCAGTCGGAGGCACGGAAAACGGGTCGCGTAAACGCGATATGGCATAGCGGCCACAGGCCTTCATTGGCGAAGCCAAGATAATAGCCTTGCTGCTCTTCCTCGCTCAGCCAGACGCGGCGAAGCGTATAGGAGGGGCGATCCGGCGGAACTTCCACGCGATCGTTCTGATCGACCGTCTGCCGGTCGGCCGAGCCGCCGCCATAGGCAATCCAGGTGCCGGCGCAGGCGCGCGTAATCGGCTCCAGTGCGGAAACGAGGCCGCTGGCAGGCACCACAAGCTCGACATCGCCGTCGTCCGTCAGATTGTGGATGTAAGGCTCACGGTTGGACACGACGATGACCTGGGCGCCGGGCAATTCGCTCGCCAAGATCCTGCGCAACGTCTCGGGCGACCAATTGACCAGAGTTGCATCGGCCGAATGCCCGTTTTTTTCATATTCGCGCAGTTTGCTCGACGTATCGGGAACCATCTCATCCCCGGCGCTATGCGGGCCTGATCGGTGAGTTCGACGCTGTTGTCGCAACGAAAACACCAGGGCGAAGATTGAGAGCGCAATGCTTGCCGCAATCAAGAACCACAGGGTGGGGAGGGAATGCAGAATATCCAAGCCGTCGCTTGTCATGGTAGTGCCAAAATCATCCTCGGCCGCAGGAACGGCCGTCTATCGGGTCTGTGTCAGAAAATGCATCGCCGCCGCTGGCAGGCGATCTGCTTGTGGATGGCTAACGCATCGGTGCGCTATCGGTTCCTGAAAATCAGGTTCGGACGATAAGCGGCACTTTGCCCTCGTCACGGCTTGCCAGAAATGCCCCGACGCGGTCTCCCACGCGCTGGAATGTCAGATCGACGGCGTTCACGCCCACTCCAAGATGCCGGATGGTGAGATTGTCGATACCGATCGGCAATCTCGGCCGATCGACATGGATTTCCCCGTTCCAGCCGTCGATTTCGAGACCCAAACAGGCCTGCATGAGCATGAAGACGGAACCGGCGGACCAGGCTTGCGGCAGGCACGCCACCGGATAGGCGATCGGCGCCTCGCCTGGTGCCCGGGTGAAGCCGCAGAACAGTTCGGGCAGCCGCATGTTGAAATGGACGGCAGACTCGAACGTTCCGCTCATCAACCGCACCAGATCGTCCCGCACGCCATAACGTGCGAGGCCTGCGCCGCATATTGCCGTGTCGTGCGGCCAGATCGAACCGTTGTGATAGGACATCGGGTTGAAGAAGATGGCGTCGTCGGCGACCGTCCTTAGGCCCCAGCCGGAATGGAAGGGCGCTGCCAGAAGTTGATCCGCCACCCTTTCCGCGCGGCTGGCTTCCGGAAGACCGACATAGAGGAGATGCCCGGCATTCGTGGTGCGGACCATGCATGGATTGCCATCGCCATCGAGCGCCAGCGCGTAGAAACCGAGATCTTCGAGCCAGAAGTGCTTCTCGACGGTAATACGCATCGCTTCGGCGCGTTCTGCCCAATGTGCAGATTTTTCGGTCTCGCCCCGGCGCGCTGCTAGTTCCGCCAGCCCCTTGAATGCGGCAAAGACATAGCCTTGCACCTCGACCAGCGCGATCGGGCCCTTCGGAATGCGGCCGTCGGCATGGAAGACGGAATCGAAACTGTCCTTCCAGCCCTGGTTGGCAAGGCCTGTATCGGCCGCGCGCTGATAGGTGAGGAAACCGGTGAGGCGGCTGGCTTCCTCGATCCAGTCGGCTGCCGCGCAGAGAGACGGCCACAAGGCATCCATGAAGGCCATGTCGCCGGTGCGGTTGGCGTAAGCGCAGGCGAGATGGATGTAGAGCGGCGTGGTGTCGACGCCGCCGTAGTAGCGCCCGAAGGGCAGCTCCAGCAGTGCCGCCATCTCACCCTTGCGCGTTTCGTGCATGATCTTGCCGGGCTGGGAATCGCTGAAAGGCGACGTTTCGGTCGCCTGATGCTGCGCCAGGAAGGCAAGAACGCCCCGGGCCAGGCCCGGATTGAGCCAGAGCATCTGCAAAGCGGAAATAACGCCGTCGCGGCCGAAGGCGGTCGAGAACCAGGGAATTCCAGCATAGGGGTAAGGCCCCGTTTCAAGTTCGGTGGTGAGCAGCGCGACATCCGCCCGCGCACGTCCGACCCAATCGTTGAAGACGCGGCCCGAACTGTGGATCGTCGCGCCGTGACGGCGCTTGGCCCGCATGCCGAAACGCGCTCGGGCAGCGGCGGCGCGAAAGCGGTGGCGGCAAGGCTGGCCGGCGACTTCCGGCCCGGCCTCGATGTAAAAAATCTGCCGGCCACGCTTTGGCACGGCGAGGCGAAAATCCGCCCTGCCTTCCGACAAATGATCGGCTGCATGGGAAAACGAGATCACCGAGACGCGGACGAGCTTATCCAGTCCCTCGTAGCGCAGAACGACGGAACCCGTGCTGGTCTCGGCTTCGTGCACCGTTCCACGCTTGGCCCGGGTCGATCCGCGCACCTCGAACATGTCGCGGAAATCCGCGGCGAAGTGCAGGGAAAGCGCGATCGTGGAATCCTGCTGGCTATAGTTCGAGATGGTCACGCGCTCATACAGACGGTTCTCCCAAAGCAGCCTGACGCGCTCGATATGAACCGCTCCCTGCGGCATCTCGCGGCCTTCGAGGTTTTCGATCGGCAGGTTGGTCAGGTTGGTGGTGAACAGCACATTGTCCTGGCTGAGCGATGCCCCGAGCAGCGAAGTCGGGCGTCCGCCGACCGTCAGGCGAAACTCCGACAGAACGCGCGTGTCGTCACGGAAAAAGCCGTCGCCGGCACCTCGTATGTCGCCATAGGCGTCGGCTACGGCGAAACAATCGCCATGCTTCAGGGCGAACTGGCGATGCGGCTCCCGTGGTGCGGTATCGTCCAGCGATGCAAGGGCAAGGGCCGGGTCGAGCTTGCGCTCGTCGAGTTGTGCCATCAGTCATGAAACTCTGCGGTTGTTGCTGCAATATGTTCGAAAATGGCCGCCGCCTCAGGAGGCCTTCGCCTCGGCTGCACCACCAAGCAACCGCGCATAGGCGCTGACATAGTCCCTTGCCATTCGCTCAGCAGAAAAGCGCCGCTCGAAGGTTCGGCGCACTTCGCGCCGGTCGAGTTGCAGAAGCTGCGGCATGGAGGCCACGGCCTCTTCGATCGAATCGACGATGAAGCCTGTCACGCCATTATCGACGATTTCCGGCATCGCTCCGCAGTTCCAGGCAATCACCGGCGTTCCGCACGCCATTGCTTCGATGACCGCAAGACCGAACGGCTCGGGCCAGTCGATCGGGAAAAGTAGCCCGGCGGCATTGCCGAGGAAGGCAGATTTGCGGTCTTCCGATATCTCGCCGACGTATTCGATCTGGTCGCCATCGATCATCGGCTCGATCACCTCATGGAAATAGGCGCGGTCGTCATCGCCGATCTTGGCGGCAAGCTTGAGCTTGAGCCCGGTGCGTCGCGCAATCTCGATGGCGCGATTCGGCCGTTTGTCGCGCGACATCCGGCCCAGAAATGCGAGGTAGCCCCCGTCGCGCCCTGCTTCGAAAGCAGGTTTGTAAATATCGACCGGAATCCCGTGATGGATTGTAGCGAGCCAATTGGCTTCTGCGAGCCCCATGCGCTGGCTGCGCGAAATCGAAATCATCGGGAAATTCGGAAAGCGCTCATAGGCCGGCGCTAGATCGGTATAATCCAGCCTGCCATGCGGCGTGGTCACAGTCCGTTCCGGCATATGCTCGAAGAACGGAAAGTGCAGGAAGTGACTGAGATGGAAATGGATGATGTCGAACTGGTCGGCGCGCTGCCTGACCTCGGCCAGCATGGACAGATGCGCAGCAATCTCGGATTTCAGCGGATGAGGGTCGAGACGAAGCGCGATCTGTCGACAGGGCACGAGCTTTGCTGATGTCGTGGTGTCACCGCTGGCAAAGAGGGTCACGTCGTGACCAAACGCGACCAGCGCTTCCGTCAGATAGGAGATGATGCGTTCAGTGCCACCGTAGAGCTTAGGCGGGACCGATTCATAGAGTGGCGCGACATGCGCGATTCTCATGGTTCAGGTTCCCTCAAACAATATCGTTGAGGTAACCGAAATGCTTCAGCCAGCAGATCGTTCCGATACAACTCCGGCTGAAGGCGGATGCGTTGGGTGAGATTGGAACTGCTGCCGGCCGCGCTGGCTGCATCGCGATAAACGCGATTTATTCCCAACCGAATAAATCACCACGGCTTTCCTTTATATGGCAATGTCCTAATTGAGGAACGAGCGCGCAAGGCGGCTTCAAGGGAAAGACTATGCTGGATCAGAAATTACTAGCCTTGGACGGTAATTTGGCCGGCGATTTCACAGCTCCCCAACTTGTTGAGGATTCGGCTGCCGCGATCTACATGACCGATGCTCAGGGGCGGATTACCTATTTCAACGAGGCCGCCGCCGCACTTTGGGCGCATCGTCCCGAAATCGGAATGAGCGAATGGTGTGGCTCGTGGCGTCTGCGCTACCCGGACGGACGGCCGATGCCCCATGCCGAATGTCCAATGGCGATTGCCGTCAAACAAGGCCGAGCGCTCAAGGGAGAAGCCATTGCCGAAAGGCCAGACGGAAGTCTCGTTCCGTTTCTGGCGTTTCCTTCCCCAATTCGCGACGAAAAAGGCAAGATAGTCGGCGCGATCAACATTCTGGTCGACATTACCGATCACAAGACAGCCGAGGAAGTAACCCACCGGCTGGCCGCGATCGTGGAATCTTCCGATGATGCCATCCTCAGCAAAAGCCTCACCGGGGTGATTGCAAGCTGGAACCGCGGTGCCGAGGAGCTTTTCGGCTATACGGCTGACGAAGCCATCGGCAAGCACATAGGTTTCCTTATTCCGGCCGACCGGAAGGCAGAAGAGGACGTGATCCTCGGACGTATCCGAGCCGGCGAGCGCGTGGACCACTTCGACACCATCAGGCAGCATAAGAATGGTACGCTCATCAACATATCGTTGACCGTCTCCCCGGTGAGAAACGCAGCCGGCATGGTCATCGGAGCATCCAAGATCGCGAGAAACATCACCGATCGGAAGGAGAGTGAAAATCGCATCCGGATGTTGATGCGCGAAGTCAATCACCGAGTGAAAAACCAGTTCGCCGTGATTTTATCCATGATCAGGGAGACGCGGAAACGCGCCACATCCACCGAAGATTTCGAGGCCCAGATCAGAGAACGCATCATGGCGCTGGCCAGTTCTCACGATCTTCTGGTTGACGGCGATTGGCGCGGAGCCGACCTGGGCCAGCTCATCACCAAGCAAGTCCAACCATTTGCAAATGACGAGCGGGTTTCTGCCCGTGGCAATGCGCTGATGCTTGGTGCGACCGCCGTCCAATATCTGGGCATTGCCTTCCACGAACTTGCGACAAACTCGGTCAAATATGGCGCGCTTTCGACGCCTGCCGGACGGATCGACATAGAATGGAAGGTCGCGGAAGAAAATCCGTCGCATATTTGCCTGACGTGGAAGGAGAGCGGCGGTCCAATTGTACATGAGCCAGACCGCAAGGGCTTCGGAAGAGTGGTTCTTGAAAGAGTTGCCCCTGCGGCCGTGAACGGGGTCGGCAGTGTCGCCTTTGCGCCCGATGGTCTCATCTGGACGCTAGAAGCACCGCTAGACAGTTTGACCTGAGATAGAGGCAACACACCCACGCCCGCCGTGGCGTCCTGACAGGCCCTGATTGCGGAACTGTAGATTTAACGGAACGAAGCTTCGCGCGTCGCGTTCCCGGTAATCGCAACGACATCACGATCAACCGGCATTCAAGCAGCCCCTTCTGCCCGAAGGGGACGGCCATGTCGTGTGTGATCCGCAAAGGGAACCCCAATGGCGAAGACATCAAGCCGCTCCAGCAAGGCTTCGACGGCAAGCGTATCTATCCATGATCAGAAACTGCACAAAGGCAACGGTGGTGAGCTTCATCAGGTTGCGGAGGGCGACACACCCATTCTGACGACTGCTCAGGGCGGGCCGGTTTCAGACGATCAAAACTCGTTGCGTATTGGCGAGCGAGGCCCGACGGTGATGGAGGACTTCCATTTCCGCGAGAAGATTTTTCACTTTGACCACGAACGTATACCCGAGCGAGTGGTCCATGCTCGCGGCTATGGCGCGCATGGCTACTTCGAAACATATGATTCGTTGGCGGACTATACTCGGGCCGATATTTTCCAGCGGGCTGGAGAAAAGACGCCGGCGTTCGTGCGCTTTTCCACCGTCGCGGGCAGCGAGGGCTCGGTCGACCTGGCGCGAGATGTTCGCGGTTTTGCCGTCAAGCTCTACACCAAGGAAGGCAACTGGGACATCGTCGGAAATAACATCCCGGTCTTCTTCATTCAGGACGCAATCAAGTTTCCCGACATCATACACTCCGTGAAGCCCGAGCCCGATAGCGGTTTCCCCCAGGCTCAGTCCGCGCACGACAATTTCTGGGATTTCATATCGCTGACTCCCGAAAGCATGCACATGATCATGTGGGTGATGTCCGATCGCGCAATCCCTCGGTCTTTCCGCTTCATGGAAGGATTTGGCGTCCACACATTTCGCATGGTCAACGCCAAGGATGAATCGACTTTCGTAAAGTTCCATTGGAAGCCGAAGCTCGGCCTGCAATCCGTCGTCTGGAATGAGGCCGTCAAGATCAATGGCGCTGATCCCGACTTCCATCGCCGCGACCTTTGGGATGCGATCAAATCCGGAAACTTCCCTGAGTGGGAATTACAGGTTCAGCTCTTCGACCAGGATTTTGCCGACAGTTTTGACTTCGACATCCTCGATGCCACCAAGCTCATTCCGGAAGAAGTTCTCAGGCCTATTCCCGTCGGCCGTCTGGTGCTCGACCGTATGCCGGACAACTTCTTCGCCGAGACCGAGCAGGTTGCGTTCATGACGCAGAATGTGCCGCCGGGTGTTGACTTCTCCAACGATCCACTGCTTCAGGGCCGCAACTTTTCTTACCTCGATACCCAGATCAAGCGGCTAGGCAGCACCAACTTTACGCATCTTCCGATCAATGCCCCAAAATGCCCCTTCAATCATTTCCAGCAGGACGGCCACATGGCCATGCGCAACCCGGTCGGGCGCGTCAATTACCAGCCCAACTCGTGGGGAGAAGGCCCGCGAGAGTCTCCGGAGCGAGGGTTTCGATCGTTTGCCGACGTCGAGGAGGGGCCGAAGCAACGCATTCGCGCTGAAAGTTTCGCCGATCACTACAGCCAGGCGCGACAGTTTTTCATCAG
The DNA here is from genome assembly GCF_900116595.1 of Mesorhizobium sp. YR577. Taxonomy (NCBI): domain Bacteria; kingdom Pseudomonadati; phylum Pseudomonadota; class Alphaproteobacteria; order Hyphomicrobiales; family Phyllobacteriaceae; genus Mesorhizobium; species Mesorhizobium sp. YR577. The sequence goes on from NZ_FPBI01000009.1 coordinate 272,005, forward strand.
CCAGACGCCGACAGAGCAGCACCACATCGCAGCAGCGATCACCTTCGAACTCAGCAAGGTCAAGACGCCGGTAATCCGCGAGCGGATTGTCTCCCACCTGCTCAACATCGACAACGGACTGGCCAATGAGGTCGGCGCTGCTCTCGGGATCAAGGCTATGCCCAAGCGCGCTGACGCGGCCGTCGCAACGCGCCAGGATCTCGATGCCGCGCCGTCCCTCAGCATTCTCGCAAAAGGGCCGGAACGGTTCGAAGGTCGCAAGCTCGGCATTCTGGTCACCGATGGAACAGATGCAGCAATTCTGAAGGCCCTCACTGCTGCATTGGTGAAAGAGCGTGCGAACTTCGAGATCATCGCTCCAAAGGTCGGCGGGGCAAAAGCCAGCGATGGAAGCCTGATTGAGGCGGATCAGATGATCGGCGGCGGGCCATCCGTGCTTTACGATGCGGTTGCGCTTCTTCCATCCGAAGACGCTATGGCGGAGCTCGCCCAAAATCCGGCCGTGCGCGATTTCGTTGCCGACGCCTATGCGCATTGCAAGTTCATCGGCTATGTCGAAGCAGCAAAACCCTTGTTCGAAAAGGTCGGCATTGCTGACGGACTCGACGAAGGCATCATTGAACTCTCCGCGTCAAAAGATGCCGCCAGCTTTGTCAGAACGCTTGGCGCCCTTCGGGTCTGGAGCAGGGAGTCAAAAACTTAGCCGCTAGGCTTTGGCGGTTGCCGCCAGATGTCTGCCGTCAAATCGTTCGCTACGAATAAAGGTATCCGACACCGCGAATGGTTCGGATAACCTCCGGCTTGGAAGGATCGATCTCTATCTTCTTACGCAACCGGGAGATGCGGATGTCGATGCTGCGGTCGAACGGGTCCCAGCCGCGGTCGTGCGCCAGTTCGAGAAGCTGATCCCGGTTTAGGACGCGCCCGCGATGATCGGCGAATACCTTCAGAAGCTGGAACTCCATCGCCGTGATTGCGATTTCAATGCCGTCTTCGTCGAACAGCTTATGCGCCTCACGGTCAAAGCTGCAGCGCCCGAACTTGACCTGCTGAGTGCCGTGAGTGTCCGCCTTCACTTCGGGCCGTGCGCGGCCTGAAGTTCTGCGCAACACCGCTTTGAGGCGGGCGAGCAGTTCCCGCAAATCCACCGGTTTTGCGATATAGTCATCGGCACCCATTTCGAGGCCGACGACGCGGTCTATGGTGTCGGCGGACCCCGTCAGCATGATGATGGCAACGTCCGAGCGTTCACGCAGATATCGGGCCAGCGACAGCCCGTCCTCGCCAGGCATCCTTATATCCAAGATGATCGCGTCGATATGGCGTGCATTTGCCAGTTCGCGCAAAGCCGGGCCGCCATCGACAGGCGTGACGGCATAGCCATGGCGCTCCAGATATTCCGCGACAATGTCACGTATATCCGGCTCGTCGTCGCAAACAACGATGTGCGCAGCTTCCATCAAGACATCGGTCGACAAGTAACTTGCCCCAGATACAAACTATTCCCGTTCAAATCGGATGGCAAATCACCAGGCGCCAATACTAGTTACACAATCAGATACTTTTGCTCATCAATTTGGACACGAAGGATCGGAGTTCGTCAGGTTTGACCGGTTTTTCCAGATAGGGCCGCTTTGTCGCCCGCAAGAAAACCTGAGCGTCCGGGCTGATCGTATCACCCGTCAGGAAGGCCAGCCGCTCGATCTCCGATGGATGGAAATCGGCGACATGGTTGAACAGATGGCGGCCATCCATGTTCGGCATCTTCAGATCGCTCAGGATCAGGGCGAAGGTGTGTTTCTTCAATTGTCGCACGGCTTCCTCGCCAGATCGGGCGACGGTGACCCTGAAACCGTCACGTCTCAGCACCTCCGCAATCAGGTCTCCGACCTCCTTCTCATCGTCCACGACCAGGCAGGCCAGTCCCGAGGATTTTGCCGGCTCCCGGGATTTGTTTTCGGCTTTCACGCTCGGCTGTTGCGAAACCGGAAGCGAGACGATGAAGGTGGACCCTTCGCCAGCGGTGGTTTCGACCTCAATGGTCCCCCCATGCGACTGAACGATGCGGTGACAGAATGACAGCCCGATCCCGGTTCCGGCTCCGACCTCCTTGGTGGTGAAGAACGGCTCAAAGATGCGTGACAGGATTTCGCCGGCGATTCCGGGACCAGTGTCGGAAATCCTGACGAGCACATTGCCATTCCTGGGGTGCAGATGCGCGGAGATCGTTATCTCTCTTCGCCCCTCCCATCCGTGCAAAGCCTGCTCGGCATTGACCAGGAGATTGATCAATACCTGGCTGAGCTGGTCCGGATCGGCCCAGATCGGCGGGAGACCTTGCTGGAGGTGAACCGAGAAGGCGACGTCGGAGGAACTGATGGAATAACTGGCCACCTCGATCGCAGAGGCAACGACGTCATCTATCCGGACGTTCTGGGTCCGGGTTGGTTGCTGCCGAGCCATGGCCAGGAAGGTTTTGACGATACGCGCGCATCGTTCGGCGGCCTTGCTGATCTTGTCGGCGCGCTCCTCGGTCGTTCGATCCTTTGCCGTTTCCTTCAATATCAAGGAAAGCCCGAGCACCACGGAGAGCGGGTTGTTCAGTTCGTGCGCCACTCCTGCCAGCAACTCACCCAAAGCTGAGAGTTTTTCGTTCTGATGCAGTGTTTCGCGCTGGCGCTCGAGTTCGGTCTGCATCCTGATACGGTCGGTAAGATCGTAGGCGTGCGATACGATGACATTCTCGCCGTGGAAGTCGATGAGCCGGGACGATATCGAGCACCAGCATGTTCCCCCGTCCTTGCGCTTGAGCTGGGTTTCGAAATCGTCGATCGATCCTTCGCCCAGAAGTTTCTCGACATATCGCTTCCGATCCACCTGATCGACATAGTAGTCCGCCGCGTAAGCGACATTGCCAAGCAGTTCGGCCGTCGCGGGGCTGCGGTAAAGCACCTTGCCGTCATGGGCGCGGGTCATCTGGATGTTGACCGGGCAGGCTTCGAGAACCTTGCGGACCAGTTCGTCGGCTTCTTTGGCGGCCAGTTCGGCGCGTTTGCGCTCGGTGATGTCGACGCGGGTAACAACGAAGCCTCCTTCGCGGGTGGGGCAGGTCGAGACGAAGTACCAGCTGCCGTCGGTATGCTGGAATTCCTGCTGCCGGAACTCGCGCCGGTCCTTCGCCCGCTCGGCCAGCCAGGTGTCTATCCCCTGCGGTGGAACAGGGAACTGTTTTCGCTCTGCAGTGGTGCGCAGAAAGTCGAACCAGTTCACGCCGGGAGCCAGAACATCGGCGCTTATCGCATGCATCTTGCGGTAGCGGCTGTTGGCGAGGATCAGGCAATCGTCCTTGCCATAAAGCGCAAACCCTTCCGCCAGTGACTCGATCGCATCGATCAGCCGGTCATTGGCCCGCCGTGTCTGGTCCTGGGCCAGGATCATGTCGTCGATATTTGTCGAGTTGGAGACGATGACCGACTGGCCCTGGAAATCGATCAGACGCGCTGAAAGCGAAGCCCAGAACACGCGGTTGTCTGCCGTGTATTGCTGGACCCGGAAGTCGTCGACCCTGCCGTCTTCCTGCAGGGTTTCGACAAGGCGCCGGCTGTCGTCGGCATCGACGTAGTAATCCGTGATCTTCGCTCGATCGCCGTAGAGATTTGCGCATGCCGGATTTCGATAAAGCGTCTGCCCGTCGACTGTGGACATGCGCGTGGGCGAAGGGCAGGCATCGAGAACCTGACGCAGCAAGGCATGGGCGTCGCGTTCGGCGGTCTCGGCCTTCTTGCGCTCGCTTATGTCCGCGCGGGTTACCACGAATCCGCCGAGACGGGTCGGATGAACCGACACCGAGTGCCATTGTCCGTTGCCAAGCTCAACGGGCGCATCTTTCAGGAACCCGACACGATCCCGAACGCGCTCATTGAACCACGCGTCTTCGCGGCCGATAGCGGCGCGATACGCCCCGCGCCTTGCCGCTTCGCGCAAGAGTGCGGCCCATTCGACCCCGGGCTCGACCATATCCTCGACCATATGGTTCATTTCGCGGTAGAGCCGGTTGCACATCACGAGCCGGTTGTCGTCGCCGTATAGCGCAAAGCCTTCGGACAGGGATTCGATCGCGTCCGAAAGGAGCTCGCGCGCCAGTGCGATTTCGTCGTCGCGCTTCTTCTGCTTGGTGACATCGGCGATGCCGCCAAGCACCATCTGCCGCCCCTGATATTCCACGACACGGAGATTGCCGGTCGCCCAGATTTCCTGACCATCAGCCCGCTTCAGGAGCGCCTCGCAATTTTCGACGGTTCCCTTGCGCATGAGCTCATGGCTGATCTTCCGATACTGCCGCTGGTCGACGAAATAGTCGCAGAGCTTAGGCACCTTTTGCACCGTGCTCGCGTTCTTCGGCCAGCCGAACAGCCGCTCGGCTGCGCGGCTCTGGTAGATCAAATCCCCGGATTCGATATCGTTCATCCACACCGGCAGCGGGTGATGCTTGATGAGGAAACCGAACAGGTCTTCGCGCTGCTTGCGTTTTGTGATGTCGAGAACGCCTATGATGATCGAGGGGCGCCCCTGATAGAGCCCGGGCCGGCAATTGGCCGAGCACCAGACAATCGTGCCGTCCGACCGTTTGAACTGGATTTCGTGATCGCGAACGATATCGCTCGTGCTGACGAGTTCCCTGATCTTGTTGAAATCGCGAGGGTCTACGGAATGGTCGGTTATGAATTGCGGCGTACTAGGCTGCCATTTCCTGCCGAGCAGGTTCGAGGCATCCAGACTCTCATAGAGGATCTCCATGCTCTTCTCATCGACCACCCAGACCGGCAGCGGATGACTGTCGGTGATGCAGCGGAATATCTCGGCGTTGGCCTGATATGCGATCTGCGCCCGCTTGATGTCGGTGATGTCGATGCTGACCAGGGCAACGCCACCGTCGGGCCGGGGATGTGTTGTCAGCAGTTTCCAGCGTCCGTCCACCGTCTCGGCCTCGACCGGCGCCTTTGCGGTTTCCTTCCAGCGCGCCGCGGCACTTCTAATGAAGCTGTCGTTCGGCTCGACAGTCCTGCCGTCGAAGCTCTTGAACCGGGCAAGAACCCTGGCGCTCGCAGTCTCCAGGTTCATTGAGCCGGGATCAGCGGACGTGGAGGCGCTTTCGCCGAAGATCTCGGCATTGGCCTCGACGAGAATGTTCTCGCCGTTGAACAAGGCGTAGCCTGTTGGTGCGTTCATGACTTGGCTTTCGTCGAGCATGCACAGTCTCCATCCCCGTCGAACATCGATTGCGATCAGCCGCACTGTCCGGAAGAGGTATTTTCCGAAGGAATACTACCTCTATTTTTCAGGATTCATTCAAGATTCCGGCGATTTGTTTCAATTGTTTCAGTCATATCAAGCAACCCGAGCCTGAATCCCGAAACAAAAGAAACACTTCTGCTTCCCGCCAGAAAAACAGGTGAAACAACGCTGCGCTAAAACCGGAGCGTCGACTTCGATTGAATCGATCGTTGCCGAACAGGTTTTTCAAAACCGAACGATGTCGTCAGCTTCATCAATTTCAGCGGAGCAACGCTGGAATGAAGCGCGACAGCGAAGCCAGAAAATCGAAACAACAATGGAGACCATCATGAGACAGATCATCCTTGCGTTCGCGGCCATGCTGCCGGCAGTCGGCACCACGCATGCCAACGATATCCTTTCCAACCTGCAGTTTCCGGGCGCAGGCATGACTTCCGCCCGTTACGGCGATGCCGCCCCGCGCTCCATCGTGAAGAAGGTGCCAACCGGCCTCAACTTCTCGTCAATCGCCTCGATCGGCGCGCCTGCGGCTGTTGGGAAACTTTCATCCCGTTACACCTATGGCGACGCGTCGATGCCATCGACTGTCTACAACGCGCCGCGGGCGCTCGGCTTTTCCTCGGCGGCATCGATGTCCGCCGGCAGCCGGGGAACGGGTTTCGGGGCCAGTTCGCGCATTCTTTACGGCAGCAACTGACGTTGGGCGGGACGGCGGCACCTGCCGCCGTCCAGACCGCAATCAACCACGCCGCCGATCGGGCGGTCTCAATCAATGGAGTGTACCGTGTTTGCAATCACCCTTTTACTTTCACCCGACAATCGGGACATGTCTCTCCTCGAGAGAGTGCGCATCGCCTACAACGCTTTCCGCGCAGATCGGAGCCAGCGCCGGACCGTCCGGGACCTGTCCAAACTGGACGATTACATGCTCAAGGACATCGGCATCACGCGATCCGAGATCATGTCGATCGCCTTTGGCTCGTCAAACGAGAGGATGCGCGGTCATGAAACCCGGACAGCTTGACCAGTTCGCTGTCGAGCCTGATGCCAGGGATCCTCGCCTGCCGGTGCTCGCCTTGCATGATGCGGCGAGTTCCGGCCGGCAATGGCAGGGTCTCTCGAACTATCTTCGCGGCCGGTATCATTTGATCGCGCCGGAACTGCCGGGCCATGTCGACGTCGGTTTGCGTACAGCCAACGACGTCCACGACATAGCCCAGCTTCTTATCGGCGCGCTCGCCCCTGACATGGTCCCGATACATATCGTCGGCCATGGCCATGGTGCCGCGGTGGCGCTGGAAATCGCGCTGTCCCGGCCGACATTGGTACGAAGCCTGACGCTGATCGAGCCGACTTGCTTCCATCTGTTGCTCGCCGATGATCCGGCCGATCGGATGCTGTTTAGCGAACTCGTCGATCTTGCCGATCGAATGGCGGCATCCATCGCCGCCATGAAGCCGACTGATGCAATTCAGGTCTATGTCGACTTCTGGTATGGAGCCGGCGCCTGGTCCAGAACCAGCAGCGGCCTGCGCGCCGATCTTGCCTCTCAGGCCGAACAGGTGGCGATGACTCTTGCGGCGTCCCTGGCCGAGTACTGGCCCCTGTCACGCTGCAGGCGGGTGTCGTGCCCGACACTTGCAGTCATGGCGCTGGAAAGCCCTGCTGCAAGCCTTCGTGTCACCGAGCTTGTCGCCGAAGCAATAATCGGAGCACGTCTCGTCATGATTCCCGACGCCGGGCACATGGCGCCGCTGACCGATCCGCATATTCTCGATCCGCTGATAGGCTCACACTTGAAATCAGTCGATTATATAGAGACGACGCAACCATCGTGGCTCCGTGCGGCTCGACCCAGACGAGCCGCCTGAGTGTGAAACCACCGCCGTCTCCGGTCGAAACAAACTTGCAGGTTTTCAATCGACAGCGGTGCGGTCTTTCCTCGACTTCGCTTAGATTGGATTGGCGATGTCTTTGATCGGCCTTGCACCTGTGTCACCTTTTTCGGGGCAATCCATGGTGGCGGCTGATCTTCAAGAGGAAACCAAGGAGCAGAGTTATGACCAGAATCGTCCCGGTGTTGGATTTGAGCAGGCTCGAACAAGGCCACTCGGAAAGCCGGACATTTCTTGCCGATCTGCGCTCGGCAGCCCGCGACGTAGGTTTCTTTTATCTAAGTGGCCACGGAATAACGGAAGACGAGATCGCCGATGTTTTGGCGGCATCGCGGCAGTTCTTTGCATTACCCGAGGCCGACAAGCTTGCCATCGAGATGGTCAATTCCTCGCAGTTTCGCGGCTACACGCGTGCGGGTGGTGAGTTGACTAAGGGCAAGGCCGACTGGCGCGAGCAGCTTGACATCGGTGTCGAGCGTGAGGCCATTCCACAGAGCCCGGACGCGCCGGCCTGGACGAGGCTTCAAGGACCAAATCAGTGGCCAGGGCAGCTGCCCAGCCTTAAGCCGGCGCTGCTCGCTTGGCAGGCGAAGGCGACGGCGGTGGCGATACGCCTGCTGAAGGCTTTCGCGGTCGCTCTTGAGCAGCCGGAAGATGCCTTTGATCCCATCTACCGCGAGTCGCCCAATCACCGAATGAAGATCGTGCGCTATCCGGGCCGGGACACGACCGGCGATGGACAGGGGGTTGGCGCGCACAAGGATGGCGGCTTCCTGACCTTGCTTCTGCAGGACGAAAACAAAGGGCTGCAGGTTGAATATGATGGCCATTGGGTGGATGTCGACCCGATCCCCGGAACGCTCGTCGTCAACATCGGCGAACTTCTCGAGCTTGCGTCGAACGGATATCTGCGGGCGACGGTTCACCGCGTGATCACGCCGCCAGCCGGCGTGGAGCGGATATCGGTACCGTTTTTCTTCAGCGCGCGCCTCGACGCCACCATCCCGCTTCTGACCCTTCCCGAAGAACTGGCAGGGGAGGCACAGGGACCAGCGAGCGATCCGGATAATCCGCTGTTTCGCGATGTCGGCACGAATGTTCTGAAGAGCCGATTGCGCTCGCATCCGGACGTAGCGCGGCGACACTATGCCGATCTTCTGGACACGACCTTGGCGCCGACCTGAGCCCCTTCGATGTTAGGCATCGCCTCGCTCGGAAGACTATTCGCCGAGTATTGATATCTTTAGAATGAAATTCGTATCGAAAAGGGTCGAATCGGCGCATAAAGGAAAAATCATCTGGTTCTTCTCCTCCCATTGGAACTGGATGTGTGTTCCCCTCTGGAGGTTTTAAACCTTCAATTCGCCGGGCCGTATTCGAGCCCGGCTTTCTTTTGCCTTGAACAGCCTCTGCCAGGATGGTGCTCTTCGGCGGCCGTTGAGAAACACTTTGTGCAACTGCGCGGTTTGGTGAAAGGAAATACCTTCCGCCAACGGCTTGGGCGGCTCATCTTCTGGGTCAATGCAATATCCGGCTTAACGTCATCGTTTGTCGAAAGTCCTCCCCATGGCCCAAACCCGACAATTGCGGCTCGGCGCATTCATGCGCCCTGTCAGTCTGCACACTGGCGCATGGCGCTATCCCGGCGCTTATCCCGATGCCAATTTCAACTTCGCGCATCTGAAGCACTTCGCGCAGAGGCTCGAAAGCGCGAAGTTCGACGCCTTTTTCATGGCCGATCATCTGGCCGTGCTGAACATGCCGATCGAGGCGCTGAAGCGCAGTCACACGGTGACATCGTTCGAGCCGTTCACGCTGCTGTCGGCGCTCGCTGCCGTAACGGACCGCATCGGTCTTGTCGCCACAGCTTCCACGACGTTCGATGAGCCTTATCATATCGCCCGCCGTTTCGCTTCGCTCGATCATATCAGCGGCGGCCGTGCAGGCTGGAATATCGTGACGACTTCCAACCCGGATGCCGCGTTGAACTTTGGCAGGCAGGAACATGTCGAGCACGGCGAGCGCTACCGCCGCGCTCGCGAATTTTATGATGTCGTGACCGGGCTTTGGGATAGTTTCGCCGACGATGCCTTTGTTCGCGATGCCGAAAGCGGTCTCTATTTCGACCCGTCGAAACTGCATGTCCTCGACCACAAAGGGCCCAGTCTTTCCGTCAGGGGGCCGCTCAACATCGCGCGGCCGCCCCAGGGCTGGCCGGTTATCGTGCAGGCCGGCGCTTCGGAGCCGGGGCGGCAACTCGCGGCCAAGACGGCGGAAGTCATTTTCGCCGCGCATGCCGATCTTGCCGCCGGGCAGCGGTTCTATTCAGACGTGAAGGCGAGGGCGGTGAAGGCAGGCCGATCGCGTGATGACATAAAGATATTGCCCGGCGCTTTTGTCGTTGTCGGCGATACGGTCGAAGAGGCACGTGCCAAGCGCGCCAAGCTCGACAGCCTGGTCTATTACGAGAGTGGCATTGCTTCGCTTTCGATTGCGATCGGGCATGACGCATCAGGCTTCGATCCGGACGCACCGCTGCCGGATATTCCCGAAACCAACGCCAGCAAGAGCGGGCGCGAGCGTGTGATCGAACTGGCGCGTGAGGAGAACCTGACGGTCAGGCAGCTTGCGCAGCGGCTCGGCGGCTATTCCGGTCTCGCCTTCGTCGGGACGGCGAAGGCTATAGCCGACGAGATGGAGGAATGGCTGGCGTCGGAAGGTTCGGACGGGTTCAATGTCATGTTCCCGTTCCTGCCCGCGGGGCTCGATGACTTCGTCGACAGGGTGGTTCCCGAACTGCAACGTCGCGGTATCTTCAGACGCGAATACGAAGGTTCGACATTGCGCGAAAACCTCGGCCTGGCCCGACCGGCAAACCGCTTCTTCGAAGAGCGCCCTGTCAGCCAGCGGAAGGCTGTCTGATGCCGGAAATCGGAATGCTTGTTCGGCCCGGGAAAACAGCCAGCTTGCACCAGCTTCAGATAGTATTTCTGATAACGGGATAGGGGCTCGCCATCTTCAGCCAGCGCACTGTCATGTCTTCGGCAAGGTAATCCATGCGCCGTGCGAGATAGTCCGTGACGTAGGGCTGCTCGAGATGCGCCTTCAGATGGTCGAGGCTTTGCCATGCCTCGTAGAAGACAAACAGATCAGGATCAGCCCGGTCACGGTGCACATGGTATTGCAGCGCGCCGGCCTCCCGGCGCGTCGGCTCAACGAGCGCGAGCAGCGCCGCTTCCAGAGCGTCGCCTTGTCCCGGCTTGGCGCGCGCCTGACCGACCAGGGAGTAGGCCGCGGTTTCGCCGGAATCTGGTTCAGGCAAGGAAAAGGCGGCGTTGGACATCGTGCACTCCGATTGGTATGATGAAATGCATACCTAGCGGATTGATAGGTACGATGCAATACATACCTTGTGCGAGAAAACACGATGGCAGATAGCGAAGGGCACCCGGAGCTGGACGAGATCGGCATCGGTCCGGTGCTGTCTGCGCTGGCCGATCCTCTGCGCCGCCGTGTCGTCGCGGAACTCGCACGTGCGCCCGAGGGGACCGAGCGGACCTGCGCTTCCTTTGGACTGCCGGTCACCAAGGCGACGCTGACCCACCATTTTCGGGTGCTGCGGGAAGCGGGCCTTATCCGCCAGATCAATCGCGGCAACAGCCGCACCGCTGCTCTGCGCCGGGATGATATCGACGCAAAGCTGCCGGGCCTTCTGTCGCTGGTCGCGGCCAACGACATTATTCCGGGATAGTGGCTGCAGCTTCGGCGAAACCTGAATGCCGCCTGCGCTTCTGCTCCGCCGCGCGGTTACGCGTGGACAGGGGGCAGGACCTCGGTGAAGAGCAACTGGATGAGCTGCTGGCCCTTGGGCGAGCCCCAGTTCTGGGCGAGTTCGGCGATCATGGTGTTGGTTGCGGTCAAAATGACGCCGGCGTCCTGCATGCGGCGCCGCGACATGTCCTCGGAAAGCTCGTACGGCGATCCCGAAGCGTCCATGACGGCCTGAACATTATAGCCTTCGCCGACCGCGTCGATCGCCGGGAAGACCAGGCAGACGTCGGTGGTCACACCGGCCATGATCAGGTTCTTGCGGCCCGTCGCCTCGACAGCCGCCTTGAAGTTGGCGTCGGTCCAGGCATT